>NZ_CAWPSZ010000008.1:0-195375 GCF_963890955.1 Pseudomonas sp. MF6747 | reverse complement strand
CGCTGGACACTTCACCGCCACGGTTGTCGACCTTATCGACGGTCACGTTCATGGCCTTGCCCGAATTGAGCAACCCGCCCTGGCGGTTATCCAACGCGTCGCCCTGGACCTGCAGTTGGCCAACCGAAGTAATGCTGCCCTCGCGGTTATCCAGTTTGCCCACACGCAGCTGCGCATCACCTTTGCTGGTGATGCGGCCTTTGGCCTGGTTGTCCAGGCTGGCGGCATTGAGCTGCACACCGTCGCCGGCCGCGAACAGCCCTGCCTGGTTGAGCACGTTGGCCGAGACCTGCACCGTCAAGGCGCCTTCACTGGTGAGCTTGCCGGCGCCGTTGTCGAGGCTGGCGGCATTCACCGTCAACACCTGCCCGGCAGCCAAGGTACCTTGGGTGTTGGTGATGGCGCCCTGGCCGGTCAAGGTCAACTGGTTGTCGCCCTGGAGACGACCCTGAGTGTTATCCAGTGCTGCCACGTTGACCGTCGAGCGCTGGCCGAGCAGTTCACCATGGCGGTTACCCAGCACGCCCTCGATGCTGAGGTTCAAGTCAGTGGCAGCGCTCAATTTGCCGCCCTGGTTGTCCAGGCTGGCGCTGTTGACGTGCACGGCGGCGGCGGCAATCAGGCCGCGGGTGTTGTCCAGCGCCTGGGCGATACGCAAGACCAGGGCTTGCTCGCTGAGCAGCTTGCCGCCCGAGGTGTTCAGGGCCGTTGCCGCCAGCTCAAAGGCGTGCGCACTGGAGATTTCGCCGCCCTGGTTATCCACGGTACCGAGTTGCTTGAGCAGCAACTGCCCAGGCGCGCTGATCAAGCCACCCTGGTTATTGAGGTGACCGCCTTGCAGGTTCAGGCTCACATCGGCCTGGCTGGAGATATGCCCCGCGCGGCTGTTATCCAGCGCCGTCAGCGTCATCCCCAACTGCGTGCCGCTGCTTACGCGCCCGCCCTGGTTACTCAACGTGCTACTGGTGATCTGCAGGGTATCGATGCTGGACAGCGCGGCGGCATCATTGGCCACAGCAGAGGCATCAATAACCAGGCGCCCATCACTGACGATCGAGCCTTGCGTGTTATTCAACTGACCGCCAAGCGCCAAACCCAGCTGGCTTTTGGCAGCCAGGTTGCCCCCCGCACTGTTGTCCACTGTCTGACCCGAAATGTGCAGTTGCTGGGCGGAAATCCGACCTTTGAGGGAGTTGTCCAGGTTGGCGACAGTCAATTGCAGGTCAGCACCGGCGCTGAAGAGCCCCGCCTGGTTGAGCATGTTCCCGGCAATACGCGCGGTCAGTGACGCGTCGCTGTTCAAGTTGCCGCGACGGTTATCCAGACTGGCGCTGTCGAGGGTCACGCTTTGCCCGGCGGCCAACGTACCGGCCTGATTGCTGATTGCACCCTGCGTGTGAAGCGCAAGCGTCGATCCAGCCTGCACCTGGCCCTGATCGTTATTCAGCGCGCCAAGCCCTAATACGAGTTGCTTGCCGAGCAACTTGCCCGCGCGGTTATCCAGTTCGGCATCGACGTGCAGGTTGAGGTCGTCTACCGCAGCGAAACGGCCGGATTGGTTGTTCAGCGTGCCGGCCTGAACCTCCAGAGTCTTGGCCGTTACCAGGCCTTTGGCGTTGTCCAGAGCCCGGGCGATGCGCACACTCAACGCTTGCTCGCTGAGCAACTTGCCGGCGCCGTTGTTAAGTTGGTCGGCGCTCAGGACGAACGCCTGCACGCTGGAAATTTCACCGCCTTGGTTATCGACACTGCTCAGTTGCGTCAGCAGCAACCGCCCCGGCGAGTAGATCAAGCCTCCCTGGTTGTTCAGATGACCACGATTGAGGTTCAGGCTCAGGTCGCCCTGGCTGAAGAGCTGACCGCCGTTGCTGTTGTCCAGGCTCCCCACGGTCAACTGCGCGCCAGCGTCAGCGCTCAAACGTGCATCTTGGTTGACGAGTGCGCCGCTCACCCGAGCGTTCAGCCGATCACGGCTATGCAAAAGACCACCCTGGTCGTTGATCAAACTGGCGACGTCAATCTCCAGGCCATTGGCGGTCATAACGCCGGCGCCGTTGTTCAGGATTTGCGCGATGCGCAGGCCCAGCGCTCGGTCACTGAGCAATTTGCCGCTGCGGTTATCCAGGCTGTTTGCGGTCAGTTGAAAACCATGCGTATTGGAAATCTCACCGCTGCGGTTATCGACGCTATTTAGATTGTTGAACGACAGCTGGCCGCCCGCGTTAATCAAGCCGCTGTCGCGGTTGTCGAGGTGGCCATTGCCCAGGTCCAGGTTGACGTCGTTGTTACTGTAAAGGCGCCCATGATCATGCTGGTCGAGGCTGGTGACGCGGGCATTGAGAGCCTTGGCGCTGCTGATCGAGCCGCCTTGGCTGTTATTGACCGGCCCTGCAACCAGATCAAGCGCGTCACCACTGATGAGTACGCCGCTCTGTTGGTTATTGAAGGTGCCGGCATTGATCTGTGCGCCAGTGCCGGATTCGATGCGGCCCTGCTGCTGGTTATCCAGCGTGCCGGCAATGTTCAGCCCCAGGCTGCCCTGGCTGCTGACGACGGCTGACTGACTGTTGTTCAGTTGCCCGGCGTCGATCTGCAGGTGCTGCCCAGCGGCCAGGCGACCGGCCTGGTTATTCAGGGTCGCGCCGGCGCTCAAGCGCAGCGCTTGGCCCGAGGAGATCAGGCCAGCGACGTTGTCCAGATCATCGACATGCAAGGTGACGTCGGCCTGGCTGGAGAGTTCGCCCTTGCGGTTGATCAATTGCCCGACGTTAGCGCGCAGCCCGCGGTCGCCGGCGACCAGCCCGACCTCAGAGTTGAGCAGTCGAGCGGCATTCAGCTCAATGCTTGCAGCACTCAGCACGCGGCCTTGTTGCTGGTTATCCAACGTTGCGGCGCTGACCTTGAGCTGGTTTTTCGCACTCAGGGTGCCGCCCTGGTTGCTCAGCGTTCCGTCGACATTCAGTGAAAGGTCGCGACTGGCAATGAGGGTCTTGCCGTTGTTATTCAACTGCCCAGCGCTGATTTGGATGTCGCCCTGCGCGTTGCGTGTCTGGTCGGCGTTAACGCCAGCTTCGATGATGCCGTTATTGGTCAACGCCCCGCCGCTTTGCAACTGCACGCGATCACGCGCAACCAGACTTTTTTGGTTAATCAGTGCGCCTTGGGTCTGCACATTCAAAGCACTGCCCGCCAAGACCGATCCCTGTGCCGCCACGCTTGCGGCCTTCACATTTACGGCGCCGGCGGCCGAGGTCTGGCCCATCACCACATTGCCTGCGGCATCAATCTGAATATCGCCGCCGGCAACCATGTCACCCGACAGCCGCACGCCCACACCGGCCTCGGTGCCGATCAGCTTGACCGCGCCCACGTACATGCCGCCGAGCGCCGAGGAGTCAATCGCCAGGTCTGGCGCCTGGCTGCCATCTGCCGCCCGCGCAGTGGCGTTGAGGGTGCGTGCGTCGACGTCGTTGCGACCGGCGACGATGGTGAGTTTTTTCGCCTGAATCTGCGCGTTGATCGTGGTGGCGCGGGTGATGATTTCGAACTGGTCGACGTTGCTGGCGTTCAAGCCGGCGCCTTCGATGGCGACGTTGCCTTGGTCAACCTGATAGCGACTGATCTGGCCGTTTTCGATCACCGCTTTACCAGTGGTCAGCGTGGCTTGTGGGGTGTTGATAAAGCCGCAACCGTTGCAGCTGATGCCGTACGGGTTGGCAACGATGACATGGGCCGACTGCCCCGCCACTTCGGTGTAGCCACGCAGTTGGCTGGGGCTGCCGCCGTTAACTTCGTTGAGGATGATGTTGGCGGCGGTGCCGCGCAGGTTCGGGTTGCCGACGATGATGCCGCCCAGTTGGGTGGACTGGGTGCGATCGGTGGCGTTGTTGAGAATGACACCGTTGGCGCCGACGTTGTAGTCATGGAATTGGTTGTGCGACAGGCCGCTCCCGTTTGGCGCGGCGATGTTGACGATGGGCACGCCATTGCCCGCCTGCCCGAGCGTGGTGCCCGGTGCGCTGACCACGATGCCGTCGGCCTGGGCCAGCAGCGGCTGCCAGAACATCGCGTTGGCCAGGATCAACGCTAACCCACGTTTAGGCAGCCCCAGAAAGTGGGAGCGGCTTTTTACGGCAGCAGAAGGCTGGCGCGCGAGGAAGGCGAACTGGCGAACGTCCATGTCATGTCTCGATGCCCGAGGGCGGTAAAAAATTTAAAGGAAAAAATCCAGGCGGAAATAGATCGGCGCTTCACGTTCTGTGATCGCAGCCGGTCGTTCCAAAGAGTGGGCGAAGGTCACCGTCGCCGCGACGTTCTTGCCGCGGGCAAACAGCTCCAGCGAGTTGCTGCTCATGCGCCCATGCTGTTCGGCGTTGTAGCGGCCGTGGCTGATCACGCCCTGGTCATAACCAAGGCTGGTGCCGTATTCGTTGAGCACCGGCTGCAGCCAGGCCCAGGTCACTGGGCGGCTCCAGCGCAGGTCGTTGCGCCAGTAGCCGCCGCTGTCGCCAGCGAGCATCTGGTCTTTGTAGCCGCGAATCGACGATTGCCCGCCGAGGCTCATGCGTTGTGGGCTGAATAACACGTCTTCACTGTGCTGGCCGGTCATCAAGCTGCTGAAGCTCAGCGACTCGCCCCACAGCTGAAATGGGTACAAGTAGCTCACCGTGGCGGTGTATTTGCGGTAGCGCGCATCGGCCTGACCGGGCTTGGGGTGATGATTGGCTTGGGCATCGAAGGCGCCGATGCCGTCTTGCATGCCCAGGTCGATGTTCAGGAATGAGCCGCCGATGCGGCGGCCATGGTTGATACCGAACTGGGCTTCGCTGAGGCGATTGCTGCTCAGCGCCAGCTTGCTGTCTTCGATGAAGTTGTTAGTGCGCAGGTAGGCCACGCCAGTGCTCAGGGAGGTTTTGCTCAGCGCGTCACGATGAATCACACGCTCCAGGCGCAGTTGGTGGTTTTGGCTGTCGCCGGTTTGCTTGAACGTGAAGTTTTTCGCCTGGGCCTGGGAGCGGTACTCGCTTTCGGTGTAGCTGTAGGTGAGGTTCCACCAGCCAAACGGCAGGCTGTAATTGAGCATCGAATTGCGTGAAGTTTTCTGGTGGTCGCTCACCGCATCGTGGCCGCCGCGCAGCGAAAGTTGGTCGGCCAACCCCAGCGGGTTGTCCCAATCCAGGCTCGCACCCCACTGTTGCTCGCCGGTGCTGCGCTGGCCGCCGTTATGGCGCGACAAGCCGACACGCCACGGTTTCTGCGGAGTGTTCTTGACCAGAACGTCGCTACCACCCACGGCCTTTCCTGGCGCCAACTCCATCTGCGCCTGGTTCGACGGCAGGCGGTTGAGCTGGTCGACCATCTGCTCGATTTCGCGCAGGTTGAGTAACTCGCCGGACTTGCCTGGGAAGCTCATCGCCAACTGGCGGTCGGTGATGCCGCTGCCTTCGACGCCCTTCAAACTTTCGAGCTTGCCTTCGACTACCTGGATCCTGAGGTTGCCGCTGGAAAGGTCCTGCTGTGGCAGGTAGGCACGGCTGGTCACCAAGCCTCTGGCCAAGTAACGGTCGGTGATGACCTTGAGCACTTCATTAAGCTGCGGCACGCCCAGGCATTGGCCGATATAGGGCTTGATCAGCGCGTCACGCTCACCTTCGGACAGCGCATCGGCGCCGGCGAGTTCGATGATTTTGATCGGGAAGCAACGGGTATCCACGGGCGTGGTCGGCGTTGCAGGCGCGGCGGATTTGCCGGGCAGGTCTTTGAGTTCTTCGAGGCGCCGCTGCTGGTCTTCGAGCAGGCGGTCCTGGCGGTCGCGAATCAGGTCGGTGATGCCCGGGGTCGCCTGCGGGGGGGCAGCTTGTGCTAATCCGGCAACGCCCAGGCAAAAAAAAGCGGACAGCAGGCCAAGCCTTGTCCGACGTTCCAAACGCCACATGTCTAGATCCCTCTATATGGCACTGAGCCACTAATCGGCGGCGATAATAGGGTGGCGAAATGCTGGCGTCAATTAAATGTACCCATTTGTATCAGTCCTGATGCATTGATTCAGTGCGTATCACAACTTACCGGGAGGCAGCGCTGTAGCTTTTTTGACACGGATATTGCTCAACAGAATTATAAGTCCATAATGGACAAATCAGTTTATCCGCGGAGATAGCCATGCCCAGCACGCCTCACGTGATCAACCAGGCCCAGGCCCACGAATTACTTGCGCAAATCGATGTGCCTCACATCCTGCGCAAGCTGTTCCGCGACCTGGCCGCAGGGCTTGCGGTACAGCCGGCGCAACAGCTGGTGGAGTTCCCTCAGGGCGCTGGCGACTTTATCAACTACCTGGGCGTGCTGGCCGAAGACGGGGTGTACGGGGTCAAGACCTCGCCCTACATCGTGCGCGAGCAAGGGCCGCTGGTGAGCGCATGGACGCTGTTGATGTCGATGCGCACCGGCCAGCCTCTGTTGCTTTGCGATGCCGCCGAACTGACCACCGCGCGCACCGCGGCTACCACTGCGCTGGCGGTGGACGCGCTGGCACCGGCAACCGCGCGGCGCCTGGCGATTATCGGCAGCGGCAAGGTTGCGCAGGCGCACGTGCGCTATGTGCAGAACCTGCGCGACTGGCAGCACATCAGCCTGTATTCGCCGCGCCTTGGCCGCGCGAATGCCGAGACCCTCGCCCACCTCAAGGGCCTGGACCCGCGCCTGACCCTCGCCACGAGCTGTGACGCCGCCCTGGAAGACGCCGACGTCATCCTGCTCTGCACCTCCTCGGCAACACCTGTGATCGACCCGACACGCTTGCGCAAACCCGCGCTGATCACCTCCATCAGCACCAACGCGCCGCGCGCCCATGAAGTGCCGGCCGAATGCCTCCAGCACATGCACGTGTTCTGCGACTATCGCCAGACCACCCCAGGGGCGGCCGGTGAAATGCTGATCGCCGGCGAACGGCACGGTTGGGACAAGCGCACCATCGTCGGCGACTTGCCTGAGCTGCTCAGCGACATGGCGCAGCGCCCGGACTACGACCGCCCTGTGTTTTTCCGCTCCATCGGCCTGGGCCTGGAAGACATTGCACTGGCCAATGCCCTGTATCAGATCCAGCGCTAACCGCCTTTTGAGGAGACGTTCATGAACTCTGCAGACTTCATCATTATCGGCGGCGGCATTGCTGGCGCCTCTACCGGTTTCTGGCTGTCGCAGCACGGCAAAGTGCTGGTACTGGAGCGCGAAAACCACCCGGCCTATCACTCCACCGGGCGCTCGGCAGCCCTCTACACCGCCGCCTATGGCACCCCGCAAGTGCGCGCGCTGACCCTGGCGAGCCGTGAATTTTTCGACAACCCGCCGCCTGGCTTTTGCGACCATCCACTGCTGACGCCCCGCGGTGAAATGACCGTGGATTTCAATGGCGACCCGGTGGAACTCAACAGCCAATACCTGAGCGCCAAGGCCACCGTGCCGCAAGTCGAGCAGCTGAGTGCCGACGAGGCTTGCGCACGCTTGCCAATCCTGCGGCGGGAAAAAGTCCACGGCGCAATCTTTGACCCTACCGCCAGCGACATCGACACCGACGCCCTGCACCAAGGCTATTTGCGCGGCATCCGTCGCCACCACGGCGACGTGCGCACCGACAGCCACGTACTGGGCTTGAGCCGTGACGCCGACGGCCTGTGGCATGTGCGCACCCAGGACGCGACCTTCACCGCCCCAGTCATCATCAACGCCGCCGGCGCCTGGGCTGATCATATCGGCGGGCTGGCCGGCGCGGCGTCCATCGGCCTGCAACCCAAGCGCCGCTCAGCGTTTATCTTCGCCGGGCCCGAGGGTGTGGACACCCACCACTGGCCGATGCTGGTGGCGCTGGACGAAGCCTTCTACATGAAACCCGACGCCGGGATGTTCCTGGGTTCACCGGCCAACGCCGACCCGGTCGAGCCACAGGATGTGCAGCCTGAGGAGCTGGACATCGCCATGGGCATTTATCAGATCGAAGAAGCCACCACCCTGACCATCCGCCGCCCGACCCGCACCTGGGCCGGGCTGCGCAGCTTTGTCCACGACGGTGATTTGCTCTCGGGGTTCGATCCGCAGGTTCCGGGGTTGTTCTGGGTGGCGGCGCAAGGCGGCTATGGTATCCAGACCTCACCGGCCATGGGCCAGGCGAGCGCGGCCCTGGTGCGCGGCAACCCGTTGCCGGAGGCACTGACGCGGTTCGGCCTGGACGCTGGTATGCTCTCGCCCGTCCGCCTGGAGCCGCATTGATGAACACCGCCGAGCAAGAAAAAGTCATGCAGAATTTTCGCGCGATCGCCGATGCGATCGCCACGCTGTTCTTCCCTCATGCCGAAGTGGTGCTGCATGACTTGCGCACGCAAAAGGTCGATTACATCGCCAACAACCTGTCCAAACGCGCTATCGGTGACGACTCGTCGCTGGAGGACATGCTCAGCGATGACGTCAGTGAAGTGAACATCGGTCCGTACGAAAAGCTCAACTGGGACGGCCAGAAAATCCGCAGCCTGAGCACCGTGCTGCACGACCACACCGGGCGCCGGCTTGCCGTGCTGTGCATCAACCTGAATATCTCGCTGTTCGAAAACGCGAAGGCGGCGCTGGACCTGTTTCTGTCGCCGAGCAAGCTGATCCCGCAGCCGGACTCGCTGTTTCGCGATGACTGGCAGGAACGGATCAACACCTTCCTGCATGCGTGGATGCGCGAACGCCAGTTGAGCCTGAATCTGCTGACGCGCGACCACAAGCGCGAGCTGGTGTTAGCGCTGCATGCCGAAGGCGCGTTCAAGGGCAAGAGCGCGTCGAACTATGTCGCGAATGTGCTGGGAATGGGACGGGCGACGGTTTACAAACACCTCAAGGAATTGAAGGGCTGACCCGGCGCACGAGCCGGCGTGCCGGCCCCTGCGAGGAGTCGGCACGCCGGCTTGAGGCGTCAGTCGCCGTAGATGTCGGACTTGAAATACTGCTGTGAAATCTTCTGGTACTCGCCATTGGCGCGGATACCGTCGATGGCCGCGTTCAACTCGCCGACCAGCTCGGTATTGCCTTTGCGTACCGCAATCCCGGCGCCCTCGCCCACGTATTTCGGGTCCTTGAGTTCAGGGCCGACAAAGGCATAGCCTTTGCCACGTGGCATCGACAGAAAGTCGTTCAGCGGGATGGTGTCGGCAAAGATCGCATCGAGGCGCCCCGACGCCAGGTCCATGTAGATTTCTTCGTTGTTGCTGTAGCGCTTGACGTTGATGCCCTTGGGCTCGAACACCTCGGTGGCATAACGGTCGGTGGTCGTGGCGCGCTGCACCCCGACGGTCTTGCCCTTGAGGCTGGCGTACTGGTCATCCACGGTTGCGCCGTCCTTCATCACCAGGCGTGAGGAGGTGAAATAGTACTTGTGGGTGAAGTCCACCGACTTTTTGCGGTCTTCATTGATGGTCATGGACGACAGGGCCATGTCGATTTTCTTCACTTTGAGGGAAGGAATCAGGCCGTCGAATTCACCCTCTACCCACACGCATTTGACGTTCATCTGCGCGCACAGGGCGTTGCCAATGTCATAGTCGAACCCGACGATCTTGCCATCCTGGGTCTTGGAAGCGAACGGTGGGTACGCCGCCTCAATGCCGATGCGCAAGGTTTTTTCGGCCGCCAGCACATGGCTGGAAGCGAGCAGGCTGAAGGCCAGGGCGGTGATAAGCGTGTGTTTCTTCATGATTGGGTCTCGCAAGTTATTGTTGGTTTGGCAAGCGTGAAGAAATAAAGCCAGCGTTGACGCACGTTTTTGTACTTATAATTCCATACTGGACTTTTAAGTATGACTCGTCAATCCGCCTTCCCTTCAGGCAATAAACCGCCCGCCTCCATCGTTCCTAAACAAAACCTCCCATGAAAATGCACCTGGGTTGCGCACAATAACGCCGCGCGCTGCCACTGCATCTGGCCCTCAAGCCCGACCTGGAATTGCTGGATGTGCTGATGCGGCCCGTGGATGGCTCGCAGGTACTGGCTGGTGAACGCACCGCTGATCAGTGGGCTGATCGTGGCGCAAATCATCATCGACCAGAGGCCTATGACCCTGCTGTTGCGTGTGGATCACGCGCGCGAACCGCTCCGCGAGGCACGGCAAAGCTGTCTGCAACCAGACGGTGACACAGGTCAAGACCCCAGCGTCTCAGGCCCGTCCCGCTCACACCACAAGCAGCGCCTCATGCAGTTGAATGCACGGTGTAGCGCCCTCGCAACGCCGGCTGTCCAACCAGCCGCGCGTTTTGGCGATATCGAAGATCTGGCCATTGTCCATCAATGCCAGGATCAGTTCGTCCGCCACCCGGTAACGTCCGCAGTCCGGGCAGTCGCGTTCTTCCCAGGGGCCGTCGCAGGAAACCCGTTCGGCCGCCCCCACACAAATGAGGCAATTCATCGCGATCACCGTTTTTATCGTTGTAAGCGGTGCAGTCCAGGCTGCTCGCGACAGCCCGGACCCTCCCAGGCTCTACTGGCTTTCCTGTGACTTGCCTTCCTGCATCTGCACCGAGGATTTGCTACCGCTGGTGTTGTCCTTGGTGGTGTTATTGGCGCTGTCAAAACAGCCGTGAAGCATCAACACACTGCACAGCCCCAAGCATCTGTATAACGTCTTCATCTTCGTCTACCTGTTAGTGAGGTGGGTGAAAGCGCAAGGCCTTGCCAGGCGTCAGACCGGCGTACCTGGCTTGATGTCATAGGCTTTCTGCACCAGCTGCGCGCGCTTGCCCAGGCCTTCGTTGCTCTTGCGCGTCCAGGCCGAGTCCATCTGCTTGCGCTGCTGGTCAATGATTGCCTTGGGTTCAACGTTTCGATAGGTGTCGATAGCCCCGGTAATCACCCCGATAGTGGTCTCGAAGACCGGCTCCGGGTCGTATTGCTCGTGGGGAAAGGCCAGTTTGCTGTAGTCGAAAAGGCGCTCGGAAGGTTCGTCTTGCCAGGTTTTCCAGGTTTCGAACATGCGGTCATTGAAGCCTGTGAGAAACGGCCCCGGGTTGACGGTCGCCACCTCGATGCCAAACTCTTTGAGCTCAAGGCTCATCGACTCGGCGATGGCCTCCACGGCGTGCTTGGACGACGCGTAGGCGCCGGCGAAAGGGTCGGCGGTCAGGCCGGCAACGGATGACATGAAGACGACCTTGCCCTTTTTCTTCAAGACCATTTTTTTCACAATCAGCTGAGTCAGCATCAATGGGCCAATCACGTTGACCTCATACTGACGGCGCAAATGCTCAGCAGGAATGTCCACGGTCGCGCCGCCTTCTGAAATACCGGCGTTGTTGAGCAGCACGTCGACGTCCCACTCAGCAGCCCTCAACCGGTCGCCCTCGTGCGTGACATCGAGCTTCTCGATACGCAGGTTGACACCCCGGCGGCGGGCTTCCTGTTCCAGCGCATGCACCTGGGCCACGATCTCGACGCCGGCAATCACGTCGAGGCCTTTTTTGGCCAGCCTGAGGGCTACTTCATAGCCGAAACCCGTACCTGCGCCGGTCACTAGAATTGTCATGATTTGCTCCTGGGAATGATGGGTAGCGGTGGCCGGACGAAGCCTGCTGTTCGTCCACATATGATTTATCTGGCCGGAGCGCAGCCGCGCTCGTTCAACTATTAGGCTCAATAGCTGACGAGTGGTTAGGACGTTACGCGAGTTAAAAAAACTGAATCATTCACCCCAACCGCCCTCTTCCTATTTAAAGGTCTGGCAATTAAGGAAGCGGATTTGAGTGATCTGGATTGGGTGCAGTGGCCAGCAATGCTGGTCACGGTTCTGGCAGCGTGGCTGATCGGCTCTCAGCGCCCCTCGCGCAGAATGGCGGGGTTCGTGTGCTTTTGTTTGAGCAATGTTCTGTGGGTTGTCTGGGGCGCTTACGCTGACGCCTATGCGCTGATCGTGCTGCAGATCTGCCTGGGCTTGATGAACCTGCGCGGGTTTAAAAAGAACTTCCAGAATCAGTAAGGTGGGTCATTCAGAAGCCCGGTGGGTGCGCAGATTTTTCCGGAAGCCACGCGCGTTCATGCCCAACAGCGTGCATTCGAGCACGATCAGCGCGTAGGCATTCGCGTGCCATCCCCAAGCCACCCATAAGGCGTTGCTGAGGATGAAGCCCCAGAACGCGAACATGCGCCGGCGAGGCCGTTGAGACCCGATGAACCAGGCCGAGATCACCGTCACGACCATCGCAGGCCATTGCACCCAGTCGATAAACACCCGAGGTCACCCGGCCCCGAGCGTGACGTTTGCACTCGCACTGGGCTCGCTGACCACGTGGCCCGTGCCAGGCATAAGCGAAGCCAGGTATTCGCCGAACCCGCCCCGACATTTGTAATCACGGCGCGCACTGGTGATCACCGGGTTGGTGGCCGTCCACGCAATCCGCGCACCGGTCCTTTCCAGGTCAGCCACCAGGCGCACGTCCTCGTGAGCAACCAAATGCTGAAACCCACCGGCGTTGCGATAGGCGTCTGCACTCAGGCCCAGGTTGGCGCCATGGATATGCCGATGGTTTTCGACAAACTGGTAGAGGGCAAGGTATCGAGAACGTGCGACTTCGTCGTACTCGCTCCAGCTGTCCACTTCGACGGTGCCACACACCGCGTCGGCGCCGAACGCGAGCTGACGCACCAGCCAATCCTGCGGCACGAGGGTATCGGCATCGGTGAAGGCCAGCCATTGGGCACCGGCCTCCAGTAGCTGCTCTGCGCCGACAGCCCTGGCCTGGCCGACGTTTCTAAAGCAGACATCAAGCGTTGCCACGCCCATTGCGGTTGCCCGCTCACCCGTTTGGTCCGAGCAGTCGTCCAGCACTACGAGGACCTCGACGCGCTGGTTTTGCAACGCCGGGTGCGCTATGGCAAGCAGCACGGAAGCCAGGCAATCACTGATTTGCCTTTGCTCGTTATGGGCAGGTATCACAATCCCTATCATTGACGTTCCCTCTACCTGGCGAAGTGTCTCCAGCTATCGACACCTCGCTTATCGCGAAGGTTTAAAGTTTCTGGAACGTCCCTTAGACCTGGCCGCTCAGATTGTTTATCGGCGCGCCACACTGGCGCTCTGGGGGCTTTGCTTCGTTATTAAGCGCAGGAGAACACGGCATGAAGAACGCGCATCCATCGGCAGGTACGTTCAAGACCTTGCTGCTCGACCGCAACGGCTGGGTGCCGAACAACCCGCGCTTGCCGGTGATCATTTACCCGAACGCCATCCGCGTAACCGGAAGTGATCCGGCTGCGCTGTTTGAGCAGACGTTTTTGGCACACGGCTGGCCGCCCCAATGGCGGGACGGGGTCTACGACTACCACCACTACCATTGCGAAGGGCATGAGGTGTTGGGCATCGCTTGTGGTCATGCGCGCTTGATACTCGGCGGACCCAATGGCCACGTGGTGTCGGTGAAGCAAGGCGACGTGCTGTTGCTTCCCGCCGGTACCGGTCACTGCAATCTCGGTTGCAGTGAAGACTTTCTGGTGGTTGGCGCCTACCCGTCCGGTCAGCACGCAGATATAGGCCGCGAGGCACCGAGCGACGCGCAACTGCAGCGCATTGCTGGCCTGGCGTTTCCACAGCAAGACCCGGTTCAGGGTGACGCAGGCGCGGTCTGCACACATTGGTCTGCCCAGCGCGCAACTATCGAATGAACAAGAGGGTCGAAAATCGACACTGTTGAATTCGCAGTCACTACAGAAGGTAGCCCGTTATGTCCTACGATTATCAAGGTATTGCCAGCGTCATTACTGCATCACGTCACCTGGGCACCCGCTCAGACGAACACCTGAATGAGTCGGTGAACATCCAATTGACCAGCAGCGGCAAGCCGACGATTGCGCGCCTGAGCTTCGACAAGCCCCTGCAATGGCCCGGTCACCCCAACTTTGTCGCGGTCAACCTGCCGGACGGCGCCTCGATTGGCGGCGTCATTATGGAAATCGAAAGAGCGAATGACGGCCCAGGTTGGGTGACGTTTACCGTGGACGACTGACACGCGCGAGGGTCGCCGGCACGGTCATCGAATTGTCGGACAATTTTTTGAATTTTTTTTGACGCCAAATATCTGTACTTCATGAGCAACAGGAGGCCTCATGAAAGCGAGCGATCTATTTACCATCGAGTATCAGCTGCACGGCGTGCCGAAGTCTTTCATCGTTCGCGCGCCGCAGATGGACAACGCCCAGGCCTGGCACTGGGCCAGCTGCGACGCCGGCGTCGCAGTGATACCCAAATTTGGCCAGAACACGCTCAAGCGCGTTTCCAGGCCGATGGCGGAGCAATATGGAATTACTCACGTGCGCTGGAACAGCGCCGCAGAGATTCAATGGATGGAGGAACTTACGCAATGACTAGTCAAACCCTTCAATATTCCACGAGACAGGCGTGGGATGACCAAATCGCGCACACCACCGAGATGTTTTTCGAGGCCGATCGACTCGAAGCGGCGGCCTACAACATCATCGAGTCCTACAGCGGTGACACGGCGACCTGGGCACGCTTCAGTCAGGCCAAGCAGACCGCCGACAGACAACGCGCCGCCGCGCATCAAGAATGGATGCGAATACAGCAGGCGATGCGCAACTAGTCAGTCGCCAGCCCTGTCACGGCAGGGCTGGCTGGCTTGCTGGCCTCATGCACCCGACTCTGGATCCTTCGACGGTCCGCCGGGGGCAACCGCGCCCTGATTGACATCAGGCTTCCAGGGCCGGACGACATTCGGATCTTCAGACGTGTCACTTCGTTTCGCCGTCTCGGGGCGTACTTTCTGCCCGGCAGGGGCGCCTTCAGGTGGCTTCAAATGATCGCTCATGCAGCCGCCTCAATCGCTCACGTGCAGGACAACCTTGCCGTGCACATGCCCGTTGGCCAAAAAGTCCAATGCCTCTACTGCCGCCGCCAGCTCGAACTGCCTGGCGATATAGACCTGCACATTGCCGGCCTCGATCAACCCGGCAATCTCGGTCAACTCTTCGCCACGTGGCGCAGCCGTAAACCGCGTACCGGTCTTGCCCGTGGCCTGCGGATGATGGGCATCGGGCTGGGTCAGGGTCGACACCAGCCGCCCGCCCTCGCCCAGCACCTGCCATGAGCGCGCTTGCGTATCGCCGCCAATCAAGTCGATGACCAGGTCAAAGTCCTTGCAGATGTCTTCGAAACGCTCGGTCTTGTAGTCAATCGCACGGTCCACGCCCAGCTCACGCAAAAACGCCAGGCTGTCGGTGGAGGCCGTGGCGTAGACCTGGGCGCCCTTGACCTTGGCAAATTGAACGGCGAAGTGCCCCACACCGCCGGTGCCACCGTGGATCAAGACCTTCTGCCCCTGCTCGATGTGACCATGCTCTACCAACGCCTGCCAGGCGGTATGGCCTGCCAGCGGCACACCGGCGGCGACCGGCCAATCGAGCGCGGCCGGAATGCGCGCCAGATGCGCGGCAGGCACGCGGGCGTATTCGGCGTAGCCGCCATCGGCGCCGATCATTGCAAAGACCCGGTCGCCCGGTTTGAAATCACTGACACCCTGCCCGACCTTCTCGACCACACCGGCCACTTCACGGCCCAGGGTCAACGGCAGTTTGTCCTGCTTGACCTCGGGGTATTGGCCCTGGCGAATCTTGTAGTCCACCGGGTTGATACCCACAAAAAAATTCTTTACGAGCACTTCGCCCGTTTTCGGTTCCGGCACGTCGACATCGCGTAGCTGCATGACCTCGGGGCCGCCGAACTGCTCAATCCTGATTGCTTTCATGCCAAACACCTCATGGTCTTTTCAGAACATACAGGGGTGTGGAGGACTGTCGGCAACCTGGGGTTCAGTGGGTGTTGGGTTATGCAGACCAACGGTTCGGGCTGCCCTGCGAAAGCGCCTACGCGGTTTGCTCCGCATAGGCGCTTCGTGTGGGGGTTATTTGCAGCCGATACGGCCCGGCAACTGGCCTTGCTTCGCCTTCAGCGCAGCCTGCACCGACTGCGGCAAATTGCTCCAGAAGGTCAGCCCTGAACGCTCTTCGATTTGGTTTACGGTCACCTGGTAGTCACAGAAGTTGGCGCCTTTGGGCGTCTCCTGGTTCATCACAAACGATGCGTACACACCGTTTTCGGGCGAGCTGCCGACAAAGATGATTTTCCAGTAGCCACTGGGAATGGTGTGCACCTTGTTTGTGCCCGGCAGCGTGCCGACAAAATGCTCATACAGCGGCCCGGTGCTGACATACACCTGGTCGACGCCCGCCTGTTTGCTGAGGTTGCGCTCCTGATCTTCAAGATGCGCCCAGGGCCCCTGGTTAAGGTCGGACTTCTGCGGGGTGATGTTGGACAAATAATTGAGCGTCTGCCAGTCAGGCACGCCCGCCATGGAGGCGAGGTTGGCCTGATGGCCACGGTCGACTTTAAGCGCGACGTTCGCGCCGTTGTAATCCACCGGGTCGAGCGTTTCCCCGGCCGGAATGTCCGGATCCGTCTTCCAGTCGCGCGGGCGTCCGCTCGCCGGGGTGTCCTTGGTGATTTTGTACGAGACCCAGTTGGCAAACTTGGTCGAGCCGTTGTTGTTGAGCGTGTAGGCCTGACGGTTCAACGTCAGAGGGCTTCCGCCGGCCGGACAGCCCACCGCGCAATTGTCGAACTGCAATGCCTGCTGTGGTTGCGGCTGGGCAATGGCTGCCGATTCGCGGTTTCTATCCGGTGTGGTACAGGCGGCAACGAGCGGGATCAACAGAAACGCGAGGTGCTTGAACTTCATACTTCCTTGCATGGTGTAGCTCCTTGGGTGAATCAATAACAGAGGTCAATGGAAAGCCGACCATTGCGATTCCATCGCGGGTCGACATAAACATTAAACCACTTTAAACATTTCAATATGAGGAAGGCTTTCAGGTTTCCAGCAAAAACGGATTCGACATTGCGCCGTACCAGGCGTTGACGTCATTCAACGCTGCCAAGCAAAAAAAACAGGTAGTCATCGAGGCAACAGGCTCAGCGGTGAATAGCGCCGCAGGCGGGAATTGTCGGGTCGTCATCACGTTACCGACTGCCGTGGATAGGTTGATGGCGTTCATGGAAACCGACGCTGCAACCGCAGGCCGTTTATTTGCAGGGAGCCCTGCGTGATGGGATGGCAACTCGGTGTTGGCGAGCGGCTTTTTGAGCCGCCGCCGTGCAGCCTCGCGGCCCAAAGCGCTAGCGCCCAAGCCTTTATCGAAGACAAACCCGTGTGAAGAAGCTAGGGCATAAAGCCCTAGCAGGTCTCACTTCTTCTTTTTCGACGACTTCTCTGACTTCTCAGATTTTTCTGACGTCTTCGCCTTTTCTGGCTTGCTGTCCGCTTTTTTTACAGATTTCTTTGGTTCGGCTTTTACAGACTTCTTTGGTTCGGCCTCTTTCTTCTTGTCTTTCTTCTCGGAAGACTTTGAAAGAGCCGATGCTGCTGCGGATTTCTTTGCGGGTGAGGACTTTTTGTCTTTCAATTCCTTACTGGCTTTCGAAGCGTCACCTTTGCTTTTCTTCTCGTCTTTAGCCACGTTGCCCACCTCTCGGAGTATGCCGATATTGGCAAATCGCCTGTGCAATTCGTCACAAGCTAATCGTTAGGTAAGCGTGTTCAGCGACGGTTCAAATTTTTGCTGCGTCGAAATCGACTGAGCGATTTTGGTTTCGTCTTTCTCATCCAGGTTTGCAGCAGCCTCGTATCGGGACCGCACAGTACAACGGCGAGCAATCCCTGCTGGTTGGCAGCAGGTGTGGTGTGAACACACCCCGCTGTGGACGAAATAATGAACGCGTGGCGGCCTCACGTTTCAGAACGGTATGCGCCAAGATTTGACTGAAGGGAGACAGCCAATGGGCACCGCGTTACACCGGGCCCGGCTGATAATGAAATACCCGTCACGAACATTACAGTTATCAACCTGGAGACTCTCCATGCGACCTCAAACATCATTTATATTCGACCTCGACGGCACGCTCACCGACAGCGTTTACCAAAACGTAGCGGCGTGGAAAGAGGCACTTGATTCCGAGGGCATTCCGCTGGCTATGTGGCGCATTCACCGCAAGATCGGTATGAGCGGAGGGCTCATGTTAAAGACCCTGTCGCGTGAAACCGGTGTAACCATTACTGAAGCGCAAGGCGCGGCATTAAGTAAGAAACATGCTGCTGCGTATGAGGCGCTCAAAGGCCAGATAACGGCACTTCCAGGGTCAGTCGAGTTATTAAAAACCCTGACTGAAGAAAATATAAAGTGGTGTATCGCTACCAGCGGCGGTTTGTCTACTGCCAGGATCAATTTAGAAGCGCTTGGCTTGGATATTAACGCGATCAATATAATCACCCGCGACGATGTTAAATACGGCAAGCCGGATCCAGATCTTTTCCTTGCCGCGGCGCGCAAGCTCGATGTACAGATTGAGGATTGTGTCGTAGTGGGCGATGCCATATGGGACATGCTTGCGGCAAGGCGTTGCAAAGCGACAGGCGTCGGCTTGCTTTCAGGCGGCTACGACATCAGCGAGCTTGAAAGAGCGGGAGCGCTGAGGGTGTACGAGGACCCGCAAGATCTTTTGCAGCATTTAGAGGAAGTCGCATCCAGGCCTTGATGTCCCACAATCCATCCAGGTTTTTAACAGCGGTCTGACGCTCTTTCGCCCTTGAGCGCTCATGCGTCGCTGATGCACCGTCACCGGCCACCGCCTACCTCGGCACTGTCTGTGCAAATAGAAATTTTCGCGGCTCGGTGGATATCCAAATCGCTGTAATCGAATGGTGTGCAGAACAGCTGTTCAAGCCGCACGGCAGGCACTTAATCAAATCGACTGAAGGGACTCTCCAATGAGCGCAATCTGCAAACCCTATAGGATCAACACGCTGTGCGCGGCGGTGTTGGCGCCATTGCTCGCCGCCTGTGCGAGCAATAACTCGCCCTCTAACGTCGTCGCGCCGGGGGAGACCAAATCGCCCACTACCCAGTCCCTGGACGCCGGCGCGGCACTGCTTCAATCACGCCCGCCGATAGACGCATTGAACGCGTACCTGGATGGCTTTCATTTTTATAACGGCCACATGAATGCACAGATGGAGGCCCACCATTACTGCGCCATCCTCAACGAGGAAGTCATCCAGTGTGTGATCTACGATGGCAATCGCAAGGACGCCAAGCTGATGGGTGTGGAGTACATCATCAGCGAACACTTATTTGCCGGTTTGCCCAAAGCCGAGCAAGCGCTTTGGCACAGTCATGTTCACGAAGTGAAATCAGGTCAGCTGATAGCGCCCGGGATTCCTGAAATAGCTGAGCATGCATTGATGGAAAAACTCGTCCACACCTATGGCAAGACGTGGCATACCTGGCATACCGACCTCAATAAAGACCTGCCTCTGGGCGTGCCTCAGCTCATGATGGGTTTCACCGCAGATGGGCAGGCAGATCCTCAGATGGTTGCAGATCGGGATCGTCGATTCGGCGTCGATAGCGTGCAAAAGCACAAAGCGCGAGCGGACATACCGGCCCCCGCCGTTGCGCCAGGCGCGGATGCGTGGCGTCAGGGCAAGGTGTTCCAGATAGCGGATCCGACAAACATGCCGCATCAGCACTGACGTCATCGCCCATTAAATGCTGATAAGAAAAAGGCGCTCCGAAGAGCGCCTTAAATCGAATTATTGCAGGCTTACTTGACGCTGTTCTGGCTTGCTGGCCGTACCGATCTGGATGCGTTTTGGCTTGGCTTCTTCGGGAATCACTCGAAGCAGCTCGATTGCCAGCAGACCATGGGTGAGCGATGCACCTTGCACTTCGATATGGTCAGCCAGCCGGAAGGACAAGCGGAAGGCCCGTTGCGCGATGCCTTGGTGAAGGTAAGTCACCTTCTCGTCGCTTTCACGTTTTCCACCGGAAACGTTCAGTACGCCGTTTTCAACCTGAATGTCTATGTCCTCCTCAGTAAGACCCGCCACTGCAATCACGATGCGGTATTGATCATCACCGTGTTTCTCGACGTTATGAGGTGGATAGGTATTACCAGCCTCGCTACGCAGCGCCGATTCAAACAGGTCGTTGAAGCGATCAAAACCCACAGACTGACGAAACAGAGGGGCCAAAGAAAGAGTAGTAGCCATAGTAAAATCTCCTGAGTTTTCTCCAAGTGATTTAAGACGCGACCCGTTTGCGGCATCGCGTAAAACCGAAAATAGGTACGCCCAAAACATTTTCAAGGGCATCCCGAAAAAAATTTTTCCAACTCAAATTCTCGGGTTAAGCCCTGTGCACACCGCTCCAGGCAGGCGCAGGTCTGAACCGATTTCCTCTCGACAGAACGCGCCTGCAGCGAGCGAATTCGTCACCGGCTCAGGGACAGTAGCTTGCTACTCAGACAGGTCGCGGTGCCGCAAAAGCCAGCAAAGCAGGCCCAGTACCAACGTCGCGAAACCTAGCGCCGCGATGGTCGAAGCCGGAGTGACGGCCGAATCCAGGATGACAAATTTTCGGCTCAGGGCCAGCAATGCAATCATCAGCACCGTTCTCACCTGCACGACGCTGTTTCGCCTGAGGGCGGGCCGTACTATCGAATGCTTGAACTCCAAGGCGATCAGTACCGTGAAAATGGAGCCGAATAGTGCTTGGAATGCGTTGTGATCCAGCGGATCAATGGCTCCCCCTATCAGAAGGGGTACTACATTCCTGCAAAGCTGCAACACGGCGATAATGATCACCAGCGCTATGATCAGGCTCAGCGCCAGCACCACCAGTTGCTCGAAGCGTTCATAGGCGCTCATCAAAGCCCACTGGATTTTAAAGTTTTTGAATGTCGAATTATTCTCACGATTTTCTGGATGAAGCTTAGACACGACCTCTCTCCTCTTGTCTTGGAGGACTTATGCAAGACGCTCGAAGTCAGTTTGTGAAAAGATAGCGATTGCCTTGAGTTTCAGGCCTGTTGATCTGCACTTGATATGCCTCTTGGCGCAATCAGCCGAATCCAATTTACCTGCTGGGTAGACAAACACCGGCGGGTTAAGATGCCCACCGTTGCACGGTTTGACCAAGTAGGGGCATACAAACTTAATATCAAGGACGCCTCTTGAAAAAGTCAGAGCTTCCCGTCAAAACCTGCGCTACCTGTGGGCTTCCTTTCACATGGCGAAAGAAATGGGCCCGTTGCTGGGACGAAGTTCGCTATTGCTCGGAGCGCTGCAGACGCAGCAAATCACCAAAAACTGAATAAAAAAAAGGGCTCTTTAAGCCCTTTTTGTGTTCACGCGGAGTTTACTTGGTCAGCCAAGACTCAACTGTGTCAGCGCCGTGCTTGCTCTTCCACTCTTTCAAGCCTTTGTGATTACCACCTTTGGTTTCAATGGTTTCTCCAGTGTGCGGGTTTTTATAAACCTTCACCTGACGAGCTTTGCGAGTGCCCGTTTTTGGCGCCGGTGCAGTAGCGCGGCCCTTGGATTGTGGATCAAGCAGGTTGATCACGTCTTTGAGGCTATAGCCATACTTTGCGAGCAAATCGCGAAGTTTGGTTTCGAATTCAATTTCTTTCTTGAGGCCGGCGTCGCCTTTCAGCGCTTCGAGCGCCTGGAGTTGCTCAGCAAGGTGTTTTTCGAGTTGACGAAATTCTGCGAGTTTAGACATTGGAAACCTCTTCTAGATGTGCTGTTACGTTACACCAAAAAAGACACCTGCATGAACGGGTAAACCTGTCGACACACGTCCGGGGTCATGAACTCAATCCCATAGAAAGAGTGAGTTCAGTTACTGAGAGAATAGACTCCCGTGCCTAAAGCGTACTTACCGACAGTAAACAGTCCAAAGCTGATCGACACGGGTCGTGAAGCTTTGGCTCATCATTTCTCTTCGCATGCCCCAATCTGGGTCGATAGGCACGCCGGCCAAGCGCATCGTCCCCCTGCCCCACCGGCCGTTGTAGAGCGCACAGAAGTCTTTGGCAACGGCGTCAGCGCGCGACATATCAAGCGGCGCCGCACAAATGAAGCCCAGGTATGACGCCCCCACGCCCATCAACTCATAGCCATGCACTTCAGAGAAATGGCGCGCAACTGCACAGTTTTTCGCAGGGTCCAGATCGCAAGTGAAATAGCCATTCGGAAAAGCCGCGAGTGCCTGGCAAGACTGCTCAACGGGTACCAGCAGCGCTGATAGGGGTTGCTCTAGAAGAGCAACCGGATTGTTCTGGTAACCGATCCACGCCTGCAGGGCCTGCTCATCCCGCGTCAAACCATGAGCGCACGCATCTTCGAAAGACGTGCCCGCAACCAGGCGTGTGAAATTGCGCAGGCAGATTGCGAACTCCGCTTTCGTCGTCGGATAGCCTATGTATAGACCCTGCTCGAAGCACTCAGGAGGCAGGCCAGCGATGTCCTGCTCCGTTGCATCGTCCATCCCCAGGTTATTGCGCACATGGCCCGAGGTGTAGCGGGCTTGGTGCAGATCATCGAGCGAGAACAGAGGTTTAAAGCCTGGGTGTAGCTCAGCAATCCAGCGACGCGCTTCGGTCAGGTCCTCAACGCTGGTCAGCCCACTCACACCGTACTCATCGCACGTACCTACAGACGGGTTCTCACGCATGCCATTACCGCGAAATTCGATATCCATAGTCCTTGGCCTGCTCCAGGGTGTTACTCGATTGAGTAAACAACCCTAAGCCTTTCAGGATTGTCAGAGGAAGATCCATTTCCACGCCACGACAGGATCTGGTTTGACTCACGATTAATCGTTATCGATGCGAAGTTGACGTTCGCAGATGCATGATTTCGGCGTAAGGGTTAATTACCCTGATACTGCGCCCTGGCGCTCGTGTACTGCTCGTGCCACCGGATGACAAGTTCAGCATGTTGCTCATGGGTGAAGTGACTGCTTTCGCAATTTTCGCAGCCGTCAGCGGCCAATTAACGGACATCGCCAAGCCTATTCAGCCATGGGTGCTCATCTAACGTCTGAGGCCCATCATGACTGGCCGACACTTCTGGGCTTCAAACTGACTACTGGTGAGTGTCCGCCTCTTCAGCCGGATAAAACTCGCCCTCCTTCCCCATCTTTTTCAACCGTTCGCGCACAATTGACTCAACGCTGGCCACTGCAGCCTGATCGTCAGGATTGACCAACTGCACGCACAGGCGTCGGACATTCTGGTCGTGCGTGCCCTCGCTCATCATTTCGTGAGAGAAGACTTGTTCGCCACGCCATAGGCACAGCTGGGTATGCGTCTCGCCCAGCCATATCTCGTTGATTGATCCAAGATCGGCGGTCGCCAGTTGATCCACGGTGATTGTGTTGTCCATTGCGCTGTACCTTACCGATGAGTAGATACAGATAGACTTGCAGGCGCAGTGGGTCGTTCCCGGCATCAGCAGTTCAACCGCACCCAGGGTGGCAGACCACGCGCCAAACGAAAAAAGACGCCGAAGCGTCTATTGCGTAAATCCCAGGCAAAAAAAAGCCACTCTATTGAGTGGCTTTTTCTTTGTATTTGGAGCGGGAAACGAGACTCGAACTCGCGACCCCGACCTTGGCAAGGTCGTGCTCTACCAACTGAGCTATTCCCGCGTCTTGGTGGTGTGCATTCTATAGAATCCAGAACGCCCGTCAACCCCTTGATTCAAAAAAGTTTTATTTCTTTTCAACGGTGGTGCGCAGATGTGGCCAGGCGGCACGCAAATACTGAAGCATGGACCACAACGTCAGGCCCGCGGCGATCAGCAGCAAGGCGTAGCCCGTGAGCACCCAGAAGGAGAAGTCCGATGGATTGGCCAGCAGGATCACCAACGCGAGCATTTGCGCAGCGGTTTTCCATTTGCCCATGTTGGAGACCGCCACGTGGGCGCGCGCGCCGATTTCGGCCATCCATTCGCGCAGGGCCGAGACGACGATTTCGCGGCCGATGATCACCGCGGCCGGCAGCGTCAGCCACAGGTTGCCGTGCTCCTGCACCAACAGGACCAGGGCGACAGCCACCATCAGCTTGTCGGCCACCGGATCAAGGAACGCGCCAAAGGGCGTGCTCTGTTCCAGGCGACGTGCTAGGTAGCCGTCAAGCCAGTCGGTTGCGGCTGCAAAGGCAAACACTGAACTGGAGGCGGCATAGCTCCATTCGTACGGCAAATAGAACAACAAAATGAAAATCGGAATGAGCAGGACGCGTAGAACGGTAATCAGATTAGGGATATTCATCGGCACAACTGGCTACGAGGTGAGAAGGCATTCTATTCGCTGTGCAGGTTTGCATAAATCAACTCAGCGAGCTTTTTACTGATACCGGGTGCTTTGGCTATTTCGTCAATGCTGGCACGGGACAGCTCCTGCAAGCCACCAAAATGTTTTAGCAGGTCGCGGCGGCGTGTCGGGCCAACGCCCGCCACCCCTTCCAGGGTTGAGGTTCGACGGGTTTTGCCGCGACGGGCACGGTGGCCAGTAATGGCAAAACGGTGGGCCTCGTCACGGATCTGTTGAATCAGGTGCAGCGCGGGTGAGTCGCCCTTCAAGGTGAACTCATGGGCGGCATCATTCAAGTACAACGTCTCGAAACCGGCCTTGCGCGTGGCGCCCTTGGCCACGCCGAGCAGGATCAGGTCGGGCACGGCCAGTTCGTTGAGCACGTCACGGGCCATGGACAGTTGGCCCTTGCCGCCGTCCACCAGGAGGATATCCGGCAGTTTGCCCTCTCCGTCCTTCAACTTGCTGAAGCGTCGCGTCAGGGCCTGGTGCATCGCGGCGTAGTCATCGCCGGCGGTAACGCCTTCGATGTTGTAGCGCCGGTAATCGGATTTGATCGGCCCTTCCGGCCCGAACACCACACAGGACGCCACAGTGGCTTCGCCGCTGGAGTGGCTGATGTCGTAGCACTCCAGCCGTTGCGGCGGCTCGTCCAGGTTAAGGACTTCAGCCAAGGCGTCAAAGCGTGCGGCCACATGCTGTCGATTGGCCAGACGCGCACTCAGGGCCTGCTCGGCGTTTGTGACCGCCAGTTGCTGCCAACGGGCGCGGGTACCGCGCACGCGATGGCTGATGTCCAGCTCACGGCCGCGCAACTCATGGATGGCCTCGATCAGTGTGGGGAAGTCTTCATGCACCACGTTGACGATCAACTCCGAGGGCAGATCGCGCTCGGGGCTGCTGACGTAGTACTGACCGAGGAAGGCGGCCATGACTTCAGCCACTTCCTCGTCGATCCCGGTTTGCGGGAAGAAGTTCTTGCTGCCCAGCACTCGCCCGCCACGCACGCTGATCAAATGCACACAGGCGCCGCCCGGGTTGACGAAGGCGGCGATGACATCGACGTCGCCGTTGCCGCCCTCCATGCTTTGCTGGTCCTGGACACGGCGCAACAGAGAGATCTGGTCACGCAACTCGGCGGCCCGCTCGAAATCCAGCGTGCTGGCAGCTTGCTCCATGGCGCCGGAGAGCTCATCGGTGAGCGCATTGCTGCGCCCTTCAAGGAACATCACCGAATGGCGCACATCCTCGGCGTACTCCGCCGGATCAACCAGGCCGACACAAGGCGCCTTGCAGCGCTTGATCTGGTACTGCAGGCAAGGCCGCGTGCGGTTCTTGTAGAAACTGTCTTCGCACTGGCGCACAAAAAAGGTCTTTTGCAGCAGGCTCAGGCTTTCGCGGATTGCACCCGCGCTGGGGTACGGCCCGAAATACTTGCCCTTCTGCTTCTTCGCGCCGCGGTGAATGCTCAGCCGCGGGAAATTGCCGTCGGATAAAAACACGTAGGGGTAGGATTTATCGTCACGCAGCAGAATGTTGTAGGGCGGCCGCCATTCCTTGATCAGCGTCTGCTCAAGCAACAGCGCTTCGGTTTCATTGGCGGTGATGGTGGTTTCAACCTGGGCGATACGCGCCACCAAGGCAGCGGTTTTCGTCGCCAGGCCGGTCTTGCGAAAGTAGCTCGCCAGACGGTTTTTCAGGTTCTTGGCTTTGCCCACGTAAAGCAGGCGTGCCTCGCTGTCGAACATGCGGTACACGCCGGGGCGGCCACTGCAGGTTGAGAGAAAGGCACTTGGATCAAACGGTGTGGTCATGTCAGGCGCTGGCGTCCACCATGCCGTGGCGCACCGCGAGCAGGGTCAATTCAACATCACTGCTGATGGCGAGCTTCTCGAAAATGCGATAGCGGTAGGTGTTAACGGTTTTGGGCGACAGGCAAAGCTTGTCGGAAATCGTCTGCACTTTCTGGCAGCCGACGATCATCAAGGCAATCTGGATTTCCCGCTCCGACAGCGCATCAAACGGCGAGTCGCTGGTGGGCTGGAAAGATTTGATAGCCAACTGTTGGGCAATCTGCGGGCTGATATAACGCTGGCCGGCAAATACCAGGCGAATGGCTTGCACCATCTCCGCCAGGCCCGCACCTTTGGTCAGGTAACCGGCCGCGCCTGCCTGCAGCAGACGTGTAGGAAAAGGGTCTTCCTCACACACGGTCACCACCACGACTTTAATGTCCGGATGGCTGCGCAACAATTTGGTAGTGGCACCAAGACCGCCGATCCCAGGCATCTTGACGTCCATCAAAACCACATCGGGTTTCAACTCCCGGGCCTTGATCAGGGACTCCTCCCCTGACTCGGCCTGACCGACTACTTGCAGGCCATCGATGTCAGCCAGCATTCGTGTAATGCCTGTACGAACGAGATCATGGTCATCGACTACTAGCACCCTAATCAAGCAGACACCTCGCGATATGGTCTTATAGGTTGCTGAACACCTTAGCAAAAAACCAGGGCGCAGACCTAGCTGCAAGCGTCATATATATAGAGTTTGCGCACGCCATCGGTGCCCGACTTGCGCCAGACAGCCGATTTTACTGAGCAAAAGGTCAGCTTTGCGTGAGAGCGGACTTGTGTTTTCCGTTCTGCGACACGGAGTGTTCCGCCAGTGTGGAGGTCAGTCGGCGGATAGCGTCCTGATCTTCCTTGAGCATCACCCGGTAGTTTTCCAGGATTTTTTCTTCCAGCTGACTGAGGTTTTTCAGCTGGATAGGCGTCGGGCTTCCCGTCAGCACATATAAAACATCTACACCACGCTGAGCCACGCGTGACAGGTAGTCCGCCTTGGGTGCGCGGCCACCGCTCTCGTATTTGCCCTGGGCATTTGCTTCAACGCCGCCGATTTCACCAAAAACTTTCTGTGACAGGCCAAGACGTTCTCTTTCCTGTCTTAAACGCGAACCGATTCCACTCATTTGGATGTATGATCCTGTCTGGCACACCCCAAGAGGTGACACACTCATCTCGTTTTAAACAAACTTGAACGGTTTTGAACTATGCCCGGTATTCGCACTGCTGCACAAGCCAAGGCCTGGCTGGAACATCAAGGAAAGTCAGTTCAAGCGTTTGCCCGTGAGCACGGCGTTGATCCGGCCACGACCTATCAAGTGCTCGCTGGGCGTAAAAAAGGACGGCGTGGGGAAGCCCACAAGGTGGCGGTCCTGTTGGGCATGAAAGAAGGGATTATCGTGGATGAGCCCGTGGCCCTGAACCGCGACCCGGAAATCGTTTCCTGACCGCAGTATGCGCCTATTGGCAAGACGTGCCTGTTTTAGTCCGATGGACCTGCCTGACACTCGCGCTCCATGCGCCAGAAGCAACCCTCTTCCCCTACGATGCTCAACCCCAGGCGCTGATACAACCTGCGCGCCGGATTGGTTTTGAACACCGTCAAGCGTAAAAGACCCAGTCCCTGTTCACGCGCCTTGAGCGCCATCTGCTCGAGTACCCAGCTGCCTGCGCCCTGCTTGCGGTAGTTTTCGGACAAGTGCAATTCGCGAATGTACAGAGCATTGTTGTCACGGCTCAGGCTGATAAACCCCAGCACTGCGTCGTCCTTGCAGATCATCCAGTTCTCGCGGCTTCCCCAGCCCACATCAAAGCCATAGTCAGACCACACAAGACCGTATTGCAGGTAGTAGCCGCCCATGGCTTGGCAGGTCAGCCTGCGTGCGAATGGCAAGTCATCGCCAGTCGCGGCGCGCAGGTGAAACGTCATTTACAGGGCAACCACGTGGCCAGACCAGTGGCCGCCATCGCGGCGGGCAAGCACCAACGCGTCGCCAGTGCCCGGTGCAGCGGCCAGCACGCTGCCGTCCGCGGCCCAGATGGCGCTGCGCCCTGCGCAGGCCCAGCCGCCTGAAGGTCCGCCATGGTTGGCCATCAACACCAGCATGCGATGCTCGGCGGCATACCCCTGGAGCAGCGCGCTGTCTGCGGCGTAGCCACCCTCGCTGATCAACACGCCGGCGGCGTACACATTGGCGCCGGCCTGCGCGGCCTCACGTGGGTGGCTTGCGTGGGAAAAGTCTGCGCAAACCGCCAGCGCAATACGGTCATCCGCCCATTCGAGGGCGGCACCGCCCTGCCCTGCGACGAACGCCACGTCTTCACCCGGATGCAAATGCTGCTTGGTGTAGACCGCCAGCGACCCGTGCGCCGCCAACACCAGCGCGCCGATCAACACGCCCGCCCCGGGCGCCAAACGGATCGGCATCCCCACCACCGCCGTCAATTGCAGCGCCTGCGCCTTCTCACGCAATGGCGCAAGCCGTGCATCCTCTGGCGCCATCGCCAGTTCAGCGGCCAGCGCCGGCTCGTAGCCGGTCAACGACAGCTCTGGAAACACCAGTAACTGCACACCGTGCTCCGCCGCCACCTGCATAAACGCCAAGTGCCGCTGGATATTGGCCGGCACATCGCCTGCGATCGAAGTGGTCTGAGCAGCAGCAAGGGTCAAGGCAGTCATGGTCGCGTCCAAGCCATCAATATCTAAGTGTCAGCAGCATATCGACACTCACCCCATAGCCGTAAGTACCTCAGGCGATAGAAATTACTGATTGAATCCACCCGCGTGCCTCTAGTAAGCTCCCCCCATCATTTGGAGACACACCATGTTGCAACTCACCCACACTCAGGTTTGCCCTGCTGCCAGCGCCCCGCGCTCGGTATCGGCTACCCGCGTGAACGGTTCGAGCGCACTGGTCAGCTTTTATTTTGGGTATTGGTTTAGCCACTGGCGCGCCTGATACCTGAAATCGGCGCCCACTACTCAAGGGGTCGCCTACCAGAGAAATCTAACCCCCGGTCGGCTCCCCGACCGGGGGTTTTGTTTTTTCAGCCCCTACTTATTTTGCTTCACACCGAACACTAAAAGGACTCACGACATGAACTACGCCACCTATTACCGCTACGACACCTGCACTGCATGGCGATTTAGCAAGCTCCGTTCGGGACAGCCTGCCGCCTCCGATCGGTCACCTATTGGTGGCAAGCCAACACACGTAGCCAATACGGCCAATTGTCGAACACCCCAGTAGGGCAGAGCGCGCGGGAATCGCCCGCCGCTTGCCCAGGAAGCCTTGAATATGAACTCTGCCACCGCCGCCTTGCCCGTTGCCAACCTGTCCAGCGCCAATGAAGCCCTGACCCAGCGCCTGCCCAGCTCGCTTGAACTCAAGCACCAGTTGCCCCTGAGCCCCTTCCTCAACGAACAGATCCACGCCCATCGCCAAGCCGTGCGCGCCATCCTCAACGGTGAAGATGCCCGTTTGCTGGTGATTGTCGGCCCGTGCTCGATCCACGACCCCGAATCGGCCATGGAATACGCGCGCAATCTGAAGAAACTGGCGCTTGAAGTCAGCGACCAGATGCTGCTGGTGATCCGCGCCTACGTGGAAAAGCCGCGCACCACCATCGGCTGGAAAGGCCTGGCCTACGACCCGCACCTGGACGGCAGCGATGACATGGCCGCAGGCCTGACCCTGTCGCGCGAACTGATGCGTGAAATGCTGCGCCTGGGCCTGCCGGTCGCCACCGAGCTGCTGCAACCCATGGCCGCCGGCTACTTCGATGACCTGCTCAGCTGGGTCGCCATTGGCGCGCGCACCACCGAATCGCAGATCCACCGCGAAATGGCCAGCGGCCTGGGCATGCCGGTCGGCTTCAAGAACGGCACCGACGGCGGCGTCGCGATTGCCTGTGACGCGATGCGCTCGGCGTCACACCCGCACCGCCACTTCGGCGTCGACAGCCAGGGCCATCCGGCAATCATCCAGACCCCAGGCAACCCCGACACGCACCTGGTGCTGCGCGGCGGTCACCGTGGGCCAAACTACGATGCGCAAAGTGTGGCGCAGGTAAAACACGACTTGGCCAAGTCCAAGGTCGCGGCGCGGATCATGGTCGATTGCAGCCACGCCAACAGCGGCAAAGACCCGCTGCGTCAGCCGGCCGTGTTCAACGACGTGCTGGAACAACGCCTGCAAGGCGACACCTCGCTGATCGGCATGATGCTCGAAAGCCATCTGTTCGAAGGTTGCCAGCCGTTGAGCGCGTCGATGAAATACGGCGTGTCGGTGACCGATGGTTGCCTGGGCTGGGACGGCACCGAACAGTTGTTGCGCACAGCGGCAGAGCGGTTGCGGGAGCAACACAAAGCCAACTGACAGAAGCGGCTCATAAATGTGGGAGCTGGCTTGCCTGCGATAGCGGTGTATCAGGCTACAGATCTTTAGCTGATGTACCGTAATCGCCGGCAAGCCAGCTCCCACACTTGAACAGCGCTGGACTCAGGAAAGTGGGTATAGCGCCTCATCGAATTGTTCCAGTTTCGGGAATATCAAAGGCTGCTCTTGCGCCAGACCTTGCAGCCGCCGCGCGTACCCCAGCAGAAACTCCCGCCGCGCCTCGTCGCTGATATACGGCACATGCCACGCCACAAACGGCGCCAGCACTTCATACCCCACATACGCCAGCGTGCCGCGCAGAATCGGCTTCAACATCTCCTCCAGCGGCCCGTGAATAGCGCCTTCGCCAAACATATGCTCACGCCCGCCCAGGGTCACCGTGACCAGCGCCCGCTTGCCCGCCAGCCCGCCCTGATCGTAAAAACGCTTGCCGCCGTAACACACGCCCGACACCAGCACCCGATCGATCCAGCCCTTGAGCATCGCCGGCGCCGAGAACCAGAAGATCGGGAAGTTGAGAATCAGCAGGTCAGCCCACAGCAGCTTGTCCAACTCGCCCTGGATATCCGCCGCGATCGACTGCTTCTTCACCCCCAGCCGTTGCTCCAGGGCGTACACCAAATAGTCAGGATTCTCCCGTGTCGAAAAATCCGCCGCCGACGCTACGGGGTTCCACTGCATGGCGTACAAGTCACTGACCTGCACCGCATGCCCCTGCTCTTGCAGCGTGCTGACCGCCTGGTCGCGCAAGGCGGCGGTAAAGGACTGCGGTTCAGGATGGGCGTGAACAATCAAAACCTTCATGTGAATTCCTCAAACGGTGGGCGCCGCCCGTTGGGCCAGCAAATGATCGAGCCAGTCCGGGTCCATTTCCGGTTCCGATGAAAACAACAGGCCGGTGTAGTCCTGGTAAGGCGGGGTAAAAATCGCGCTGCGGCTGCCCTGGTCAACCACCCTGCCCCGCTGCATCACCACCACCTCATCGGCAATCGCGCGCACCGTGGCGACGTCGTGGGTGATAAACAGGTAAGCCACACCCAGTTGCTGCTGGAGGCGGTTGAGCAACTTCAGCACGCCTTCGGCCACCAGTTGATCGAGGGCTGAGGTGACTTCGTCGCAGATGATCAATTGCGGGTCGGCCGCCAGTGCACGGGCGATGCAGATGCGCTGCTTCTGCCCCCCGGACAGCTCGCGCGGTTGGCGCTCCATAAACACCGCCGGGTCCAGCTCGATCATCTCCAGCAGCTCGGCCACCCGCGCGCGCATCGCCTTGCCCTTGAGGCCCAGGTAAAACGTCAGTGGCCGGCCGATGATGTCGACGATGCGCTGGCGCGGGTTCAGCGCCGTGTCGGGGATCTGGTAGATCATCTGGATACGCCGCAACTGCTCCTTGCTGCGCCGCCGGAAATCCACCGGCAGCGCCTCGCCGTCGTACAACACCTGCCCCGCCGTGGCGGGCAGCAGGCCGGTAATCAGCCGCGCGGCAGAGCTTTTGCCACTGCCGGATTCGCCGATCACCGCCAGGGTCTGGCCGCGATGCAGCTGCAGCGACACCTCATGCAGCACCGGTTGATGCCCGTAGCTGGCACACACCTGGCGCACCTCCAGCAGCGGCACGTCCTGGGCCGGGCGCGCCTTGGGCTCGGTGCGAAAGCTGCGCACCGCCCACAGCGATTGGGTGTACGCCTGCTGCGGCTGGCTGAGCATGCTGCGAGTGTCGGCTTCCTCGACCAGTTTGCCGTGGCGCAGCACCATGATGCGATCGGCCATCTGCGCCACCACCGCCAAATCGTGACTGATATACAGCGCGGCGCTGCCGAAGGTTTTCACCGCGTCGCGAATGGCTGCCAGCACTTCGATCTGGGTGGTGACGTCGAGGGCGGTGGTGGGTTCGTCGAAGATGATCAAGTCCGGGTGGCAGGCCATCGCCATCGCCGTCATCACCCGCTGCAACTGCCCACCTGACACTTGATGCGGATAGCGTTGGCCAATGGTTTCGGGGTTGGGCAAGCGCAGCACGCGGTACAACTCCACCGCTTCGCGCTCGGCCTGGGCGCGGCTGATACCGCCGTTGATCACCGCGGTTTCCACGTGCTGATCGATCAGGCGGTGCGCCGGGTTGAAGGACGCCGCCGCGCTTTGCGCCACATACGCGATGCGCAAACCACGCAGCTTGCGCAAGGCCTCAGGCTTGGCATGCAGCAACGCGATGCCGTCAAAACACACCGAGCCGCCGACAATGCGGCAACCGTCGCGCGCATACCCCATCGCCGCCAGGCCAAGGGTGGATTTACCCGCGCCCGACTCGCCGATCAGCCCCAGCACTTCGCCGCGTTGCAAGGTCAGGTCGATGCCCTGGATCAGCGGGTGCCAGGCGTCTTCGTAATGCCCTTCAACCTGCAGGTTGCGGATTTCCAGCAATGGCCTGTCCATCCTCAACACTCCTTCAGGCCGCTGGATGTATGCAGCATCCAGTCGACGACAAAATTCACGCTGACCGTAATCAAGGCCACCGCCAGCGCCGGCAGCAACGGGCTGATGTCGCCGAAGGTGATCAACACCGCGTTATCGCGCACCATACTGCCCCAGTCGGCGGTGGGCGGTTGAATGCCCAGGCCCAGGAACGACAACGCGCTGATAAACAGGAACACAAAGCAAAAGCGCAGGCCGAATTCGGCAATCAACGGCGCGGCAGCGTTGGGCAGCACTTCGCGGCTGACCAGCCACCACAAGCCTTCGCCACGCAGGCGTGCGGCTTCGACAAAATCCTGCACCACCACGGTCATCGCCACCGCGCGAGACAAGCGGAACACCCGCGTCGAATCCAGCAGCGCAATCACCACCACCAGCGACGTCGCGTTGGTGCCCACCACGCTGAGGATCAGCAAGGCAAAAATCAGCTGCGGGATTGCCATCAGAATATCCACCACCCGCGACAGCCCCTGGTCAATCCAGCCGCCCTTGATGGCGGCGACCAAGCCGCTCAAACCGCCCAGCAGGAACGCCAGCGTGGTAGTCAGGAAGGCGATGCCCAGGGTATTGCGCGCGCCGTAGACGAGGCGGCTGAACATATCGCGCCCGAGGTTATCGGTGCCCAGCAAAAACTGACCGCTCCAGGGCGCGAACCCCTCGCCCACCACCTGGGTTTCGCCATACGGCGCCAGCAGCGGCGCAAACAGCGCCACCGCGATGTACAACACAATGATCAGCAGGCCGAACTTGGCGCTCAACGGCGCCCTGGCCACGTGGCTCAACAGGCTCATGGTCTACCCCTTTGGGTGCATCAGGCGTGGGTTGCTGGCGATGGACAGCACATCCGCCGAGGTATTGAGCAGGATGTAGGTGGCGGCAAAGATCAGGCTGCACGCCTGCACCACCGGGATGTCGCGCTTGGACACCGAGTCCACCAGCAATTGCCCCAGCCCCGGATAGACAAACACCACTTCGACCACCACCACGCCCACCACCAGGTACGCCAGGTTGAGCGCCACCACGTTGACGATGGGTGCCAGTGCATTGGGCAACGCGTGGCGCCAGATAATCCGCGACGGGCGAATGCCCTTGAGCCGGGCCATTTCGATGTAGGGGCTGGCCAGCAGGTTGATCAAAGAGGCACGGGTCATGCGCATCATCTGCGCGATCACCACCAGGCTCAGTGTTGCAACCGGCAACACCGAGCGCTCAAGGATCGTGGAGAACGACGCATCCGGTGCCAGGTTGGACAGGCTGGGAAACCAGCCGAGCTTCACCGAAAACACCAGGATCAGCAGGTAGGCGACAAAGAACTCCGGGAACGACACGGCGCTCAAGGCCGTGGTGTTGAGCAGGCGATCAAACCAGCTGTTGCGGTACAGCGCCGCCAACATGCCCAGCACCAGCGCGGTGGGCACCGAGACCAACGCCGCCAGGGCGGCCAGGCTCAGCGTATTGCCCAGACGCGCACCGATCAGCTCGGCGATAGGCCGCTGGTTGGCCAGTGAAGCGCCCAGATCGCCGTGCAGCAGGCGCAACAGCCATTGCGCAAAGCGCGTGAACGGCGGCAAATCCAGGCCCAACTGCGCGCGAAACGCCGCCACGGTTTCCGGCGTAGCCGACTGGCCGAGCATGGCCTGGGCAATGTCGCCCGGCAGCATGCCCACGGCGAGAAAGATGATCACCGAGACCGCGAACAACGACAGCAGGCCGAGGGCGAGACGTTGGAGGATGAGCTTCAACAAACTATTCATGGGTGCATTGCTCCTGAAACACCACAAACCCTATGTGGGAGCGGGCTTGCTCGCGAAAGCGGTGTGCCAGCCACTACATGTGTCAACTGACAGAGCGCTTTCGCGAGCAAGCCCGCTCCCACAATTTGATCTTCATTGTTAGTAGGGCTCTAGGCTTGCCACCAGCGCTCAATCAACCGCAACCCATCCAGCTCACCATAAGGCGCGGTCAGCGGCCCATGGCTGACGCGGTTCGAACGCGCCGCCACAGAGCTGGCGAACAGCGGCACAATCGCACCGCCATCGTCCCGGCACAGGGCCTGCATTTCGTTGTACATCTCCTGGCGCAGTGGCGCGTTCATCTCGCCACGCGCGGCCGTGAGCAGTTGGTTGAAGCGCGCGTTGTCCCAGTGGGTTTCGTTCCACGCCGCGCCTTTGGCGTAGCCGATGCTGAACATGCGGTCGGCGGTCAGGCTGCTGTACCAGAACGAGGTAGTGAACGGCTGCTTCATCCACACATTGGAGAAGTAGCCGTCGGCCGGCTCGCGCACCACGTCAATGTCGATACCGGCCTGGCGCGCCTGTTCCTTGAACAGCACCGAGGCGTCCACCGCGCCGGTGTAAGCCGCGTCGGAAGCTTGCAGGCGCACCTTGAGCGACTCCACCCCGGCCTTGCGCAAGTAGAAGCGCGACTTGTCCGGGTCGTAGGCGCGCTGCTCCAGCGCGGCGTTGATAAAGCGGCTGCCCGGCTGGATCGGGTGGTCGTTGCCCACCAGGCCATAACCATGCAGCACCGACGCCAGCAGGGTTTCGCGGTTGATCGCGTGCTTCATGGCCATGCGAATGTCGTTGTTCTTGAACTCGTTGCTGTCGCACAGCATCGGGAAGGTGTAGTGCTGGGCGCCTTTGGTTTCTTCAATCACCAAGCCTGGGTTGCGCTTGAGCAATGCCACGGTTTTCAGGTCGACTTTGTTGATCACATCGACTTGCCCGGTGACCAGCGCATTGACCCGCGCGGCGCCGTCGGCGATGGCGAGCAACTCGGCACTGGCGAAGTGCGCGCGGCCGGGTTTCCAGTAATCGGGGTTGCGCTCCAGGTCCATGCGCACGCCCGGTTCGAAGCTTTTCAGGCGATAGCCACTGGTGCCCACACCGGCTTGCCAATCGGCGGCGCCGTCCTTGGCGGGCATGATCACCAAATGGTAATCGGCCACCACATAGGCAAAATCCGCGTTGCCCGAATGCAGCTCGAACACCACCGCGTCGTTGCCGTTGGCGCTGACGCTGGCGACATCACCGAGCACCGTCTTGGCCGCCGACGTGGAGTCCTTGCTCAAGTGATGATTGATCGACACCACCACGTCTTCGGCGGTCAGGGTTTTGCCATTGTGGAAGGTCACGCCCTGGCGCAAGTGAAAGGTCCACACGCGCGCGTCCGCGGTGGATTCAAAGCGCTCGGCCAGTTCGGGGATTGCGCTGCCGTCCACGGCGATTTCAGTCAGGGTGTTGTACACCGCCGAGAAGCCGACGAAGGTAAACGTGTCGACCCAGGAGCCGGGGTCGCGCGAATCGGTGGTGCTGCCGCCGGCCAGGCCCAGGCGCAGCACGCCGCCCGGTTTGGGCGCTGCGTCTTCGCCGAAGGCATGCAAGGGCAGGCCCATGGAAAACGCCGCCGCCACCGCGCCGGCCACGGCGCTGTGTTTGAGGAAGTCCCGTCGGTGCATCGCTTGAGTCATTTTGTTGTTGTTTTCGCTCATGGTCTTGCTCCTCTAAAGGTCAACAGGCATAGGCATGTTTCAACTCGATCAAGGTCACGCCATTGCGTTTGAAGCCGTTGCGCAAGTCCGTTTGCAATTCATCCAGATTCTTTGGCTGGTTCACGGTGCACCCGAACGCCTGGGCGAACAGCGCGAAATCCGGGTTGCGCGGCAGTACGCCGATGGGCTCGATGTCGAGGCTGAGCATGTCATCGCGAATTTGCCCGAGGGCATCGTTGTTCCACAGCAGCACCACCAGTGGGCTGTCCAGCTCTTCAACGGCGGTGGCCAATTCCTGGGCGGTGTAGAGGAAGCCGCCGTCGCCCACCAGCACCAGCCCTGGCCGCAGAGGCGCGCCGAACGTGGCGCCGATGCCCGCCGGCAAGCCATAGCCCAAGGTGCCGTAGCCGGTGGGGTGCAGCCAGCTGCGCGGGGTGCGGCTGCGGTAGGCATAGTTGCCGGTGTAGGCGAGTTGGGTCATGTCAGTGCTGATAAAAGCATTGGCGGGCAGTTCGGCCTCGACGCGGTCGAGGATGGCTTGGTGGATCGACTGCAAGGGCCCGTGTCCCAGCTCAACGGCCTGGAGCAATGTGGCGACTTTTTTGATTGCCGCTTCAGCGTCTCGCGGCGCCGTCGGCAAGCGCTCCAGCAACGCCAGCACAGTGCTGTTGGCATCGCCGTGCAGCGCCAGCGTGCACGGGTAAAAATCATTGAATTTGCGTGGGTCGATGTCCACGCGCAACAGCTCACCAGTGATGGGCAAGCGCTCACGCCAGTAATCGGTGTCGGCCATTTCCGTGCCGACCGCCAGCACCACATCGGCCTCGCTGATCAGTTGCCAGCCGGGTTCGACGCACAGGGTTGAACCGGCATTCAGCGGGTCATTGAACGGCACCAAACCCTTGCCCGCGACACTGGTAAAAAACGGCGCCGCCAGTTGCGTGCTCAAGCGCTGCAAAGCCTCCCCCGCCGCCAGCGCGCCGCCGCCGGCAATGATCATTGGCCGTTTGGCCGAAGCGAGCTTGGCCACCGCCTGATCCAGCACCTCGGCCATTGGCACGCCACGCCCTGAACCGCGTACTACCTCATTGCTCCAGTCCCTTTGAATCGGCGCCGCCAACACATCCAGCGGCACCGAGATATGCACCGGCCGTGGCCGCTCGCTGTCGAACACTGCGTAGGCCCGGGCGATCAGCTCGGGCAAATCCTCGGCGCACAACGCCACCGCCGAAAACGCCGTGATTGGCGCGGTGATTGCGCGCTGGTCCTGGGTTTCATGCAGGCTGCCCCACCCCTTGCCGAGGCTGGCGGTGTGGTTGACGCTGGAAATCACCAGCATCGGGATCGAGTCGGCGTAAGCCTGGCCGATTGCGGTTGCCGCATTGGTGACCCCAGGGCCGGTGATCACAAAGCACACGCCCGGCTTGCCGCTGACCCGCGCATAGCCGTCGGCCATGAAACCTGCGCCTTGTTCATGGCGCGTGAGCACATGCCGAATGCCGCTGCCGGGCAAGCCGCGATACAGCTCCAGCGTGTGCACGCCGGGAATGCCGAATACCGTGTCGACGCCATAGTTGGCGAGCAACCGCACCAGCGCTTGGCCGCCGGTGATTGTTTTAGCGTGCATGACCATCTCCTAGGCGAATCAATGCATCGACCGCCGTGGCGCCGCGGGCATTGACCAGCAATGGGTTCACATCCAGTTCCAGTAACTGCCCGGCATTCGCGCAGGCGTAGTCGGCCACTGCGCGGATGGCCGCGACCAGCGCGTCCATATCCGCCACCTCACGGCCACGAAAGCCTTGCAGCAACACCGCGCTGCGCAGGCTGAGCAACGCGTTGCGAATCGCGCCGTCGGTGGTCGGCAACAACAGGCTGCGGCTGTCCTTGAGCAACTCCACGAGGATGCCGCCAGCGCCAATCACCAAGGCCAGGCCGAAGTCGTTTTCACGCTTGATGCCCACGATCAGCTCCGCCAACGGCTGGGTTGCCATCGACTCCAGCAGTAATTGATCGAAGGCGACACCCGGTGCGTACGCGGCGATTTGCCCGCGCATGCGCTCGAGTGCGGTGGCCAGCGCCACGTCGTCTTCGAGGTTGAGTGCCACGGCACCCGCTTCGGTTTTATGCGGCAAATCAGCGCTGACGGCCTTGAGCACCAACGGGTAGCCCAACAGCTTGGCGTCCACGATCACCCGCCCCGGCGTGCTCAATACAGCAGCCGGCGTATTCAGGCCGAAGGCGCGCAAGGCTTGTTTGGACGCCCACTCATCCAGCGCCAAACCCTGGCTCTCAAGGGGTTGCGGGCACAGCGGCGCAAGGATCGATTCGCCTCGTTCGAGCAACACGCGACGATTATTTTGGTAGTCGCCGATGCGGCCCCACGCGGCGAACGCGTCCTCCACGCCTTGCAGCGCGGCGATGCCTTGGGCATGCAGACGCTCGCGTGCATGGGCCGGCAGCAATTCGGGAAAGGCCGAGGTGACGAAGCCGGTCTTGCCATGCCGCGCGAGTGCGTCGCAGAACAGCGCCAACAGCACGTCACATTCCTTGCGCTCGCCGGTGAATTCAGCCGGGTAATCCAGCACCAGCATGGCTGCATCCGCATCGGTACGCAGGGCCGTGTCGAGCATGCTGCCGAGTGCGTCGCGGTCGCCCCAGATGGCGGTGGTGAAATCCAGCGGGTTGACCAGGTTGGCGTAGCTGGGCAACACCTGCGCCAGCTCGCCGCGCTGGCCTTCGTCCAGTTCTGGCAGGGCCAGGTGGTTGCGCTCGGCATAGTCGGCAATCAGCCCTGCATCGCCGCCGGAACAAGCCAGCGCGATGAGGCGATTGCCCGCCGGCAGATGGCCGCACGCGGCGGCTTTCAGGGTTTCGACAAAACTCACCGGGCCGCTGACGCGAATCACGCCCAGCCGTGCAAACAGGCTGTCGTACAGCGCGTCCGAACCGGATAGCGAGCTGGTATGACTCAACGCCAGCTCGGCGCCAATCTGCGACACGCCGGTTTTCAGCGCGATGATCGGGATGCCTTTTTCCAGGGCCTTGTGCGCCGCGCGAGCAAACCCCGGCACATTCTTCAAGCCTTCCAGGTGCAGGCCGATGGCGGTGACGCGCGGCTCATCGAGCAACACGTCCATCAGTTCGGCCACCCCCAGTTGCGCCTGGTTACCCACCGACGCCATGTAGGCCACCGGCAGCGAGCGGTCGCTCATCGACAGGTTGTAGGCGAAGTTGCCGCTCTGGGTCAGCACCGCCACGCCCTTGTGCACCGCTTTGCCGCCATGGGCCACCGGCCACAGGGCCGAGCTGTGCAGGTAATCGAGCAGGCCGTAGCAGTTGGGACCGAGCAATGCCATGTCGCCCGCGGCCTTCAGCAACTGCTGTTGCAGGGCTAGGCCGGTGGCCCCGGTTTCGGCAAAACCCGAGGCGTAGCAAATCGCGCCGCCGGTGCCGATGGCGGCCAGTTCCGCCACGCAGGTCAGCGTCAGTTCACGGTTGGTGGCGATAAACACCGCATCCGGGCCGCAGGGTAAATCGGCGATGCGGCGCACACACGGGATACCGTCGAGGCTGTCGTGCTGCGGGTTGACCAGCCACATGGGCCCGGTAAAACCGCCGTCGGCGCAGCGCTTGAGCGCGCGCGCCATGCTGCGCCCACCGACGAAGGCCAGGTGCCGGGGCGCCAGCAGGCGCTTGAGGTTGTCGCGAATAGCCTGGGACATAAGCGTTCTCCGCGCCGATCAGCGCAACAGCGGCCGCAGCAGTTCACGGGCGATGATATGGCGCTGGATTTCCGAGGTACCTTCCCAGATCCGTTCGATGCGTGCGTTGCGCCAGATGCGCTCCACCGGCCCTTCGTCCATCAAGCCCATGCCACCGAAAATCTGCACGGCTTCATCAGCGACGTTGCCCAGGGTTTCGCTGGCAAACAGCTTGGCCATGCCGGCCTCGCCGTCGGTCATGCTGCCCTGGTCCATCTTCCAGGCGGTGTGCAGGGTCAGCAGCTCGGCGGCGCGAATCTGCGTGGCCATGTCGGCGAGTTTGAAACTCACGCCCTGGTAGGTGCCGATGGGCTGGCCGAACTGCTTGCGGTCGGCGGCCCATTGCAGCGACACATCCAGCGCGCGCTGAGCCTGGCCGACGCAGTTGGCGGCGACCATCACGCGCCCGGCAGTGAGCCAGGCATTGGCCACGTCCCAACCCTTGCCGACTTCGCCAAGCACCTTGGACGCAGGCACGCGGCAGTCGTCGAAGAACATTTCATAGGTGTGATAACCACGGTTGCTCACGCACTTGGGGCCACGGCGGATGGTCATGCCGGGCGTGCCGCGATCGACCAGAAACGAGGTCACCGCATTGCGCTGACGGCCGTTGTGCTCATAGGTGTCGGTCACCGCAAAGACGATGGCGAAATCGGCGTGGCCGGCATGGCTGATGAAGTGCTTGCTGCCGTTGATGACGAAGTCATCGCCGCTGCGCACGGCGCGGGTCTTGATGGCGTTGGCGTCGGAACCGGCACCCGGCTCGGTCAGCGCGAAGCAGTCGATTTTCTTGCCTTGCACGCACGGCAACAGGTAATCCTCGATCTGCGCGCCGGTGCACGCCATGAGAATTTTCGAAGGCCGCGCAACGAACACGTGCAGTGCCCACGAGACTTTGGACAGCTCCCGCTCGATCAGTGCCTGGGACAGGTAGTCCAGGCCGCCACCGCCCACCTCTTCGGGCATGTTGAAGGCATAGAAACCGGCGGCAATCGCCTTGTCACGGATCTGCGCGGCAAGCTCGGGCGACACCTCATCGGCACGGTCCACCGCCTCTTCGTGGGGCAGCAACTCCTTGGCGACAAAGCTGCGTACGGCGTCCACCAACATGTCTTGTTCTTGGCTGAGTTGGAAATTCATGGCGCTACCTGCTCGGGGTGTTGTTGTTATTGGCCGCAGAAAATCGGTGAACGCTTTTGCATGGACGCGCGCAGGGCTTCGGCGCCATCGACACTGCGCCCGCACAACAGGCCAGCCGCCAGTTCGGCGTGCAATTGCTCGGGCAGGCTGCGGGCGGCGCCTTCGCGGATCAGCGTCTTGGTCTGGGCGAACGCGAAGGTCGGGCCATTGGCCAGGCGGGAGGCCAGCGCCATGGCGTGGGCGTGCAGTTGCTCGTCGGCAACCACCTCACCGACCAGGCCGGCTGCCAGTGCGCGGTCGGCACTCCACAGCTCATCGAGAAACAGCAGGCGCTTGGCTTGTTCGCTGCCGATCAAGCGCGGCAGGTGCCAGCTGGCACCGGCATCCGGCGAGTAAGCCATGCTGGTGTAGCCGGCCTTGAAGCGCGCCGATTGGGCGGCGATGCGCAAGTCGCAGCACAAGGTCAGGTCCATGCCGGCGCCGACCGCCGTGCCGTTGATCGCGGCAATCGTGGGTTTGTCGAGGGTGTGCAGGCGGGTCATCAGGGCGTGGGCGGTTTCGGTCCAGCCGTAGGTTTCCAGGGCGCCATGCGATTCGGCTTCGGCCCACTCCGCCAGGTCGGCGCCGGCGCAGAAGCTGCGGCCGCTGCCGGTCAACACCACCACGCGCACGGCGGGGTCGCGGTTGAAGGTGTCGAGCAAGGCATGCAGGTGCTTGAGGGTTGGGATATCCAGGGCATTGCGCTGGGGACCACGGTTGAAGGTGATCCAGGCAACGCCTGCTTGCACATCGGTGAGCACGGGCGAATCGGTAGTCATGGCTTCCTCGAATTATTTTAATTGGCGTGAGGGGTGCGACATGGCGAGATACTAAACGAGTGTTCAGCAAGGAGGCAATCGGCAAACTGCAAATATTTTCAGACGGGAAATAGCCGCCTGAACCTTGCGTTCAGGCGGCGAGAGAGGCTCAGGGTTTGAGCAGGTAACGCTGGCGACCGCCGCTTTGCAGGCCATCGACCCACGCCTCGCAAATCTGGATGCCCTGCTCCGGTGTGAAGGTGCCGGGGTTGAGCCCCGACTCCAGCCACAAACCGTCGAGCAAGGCGCTGAGGGCGATGGCGGCAAGGTCGGCGTCGAACTGCTGCCAGCCCTCTTCCCTGGCCATGTCGGTCAGGGCGCAGCGCATGATGGTGCGGTACTCGCCGTAGGAGTGTTCGTGGGCCTGGTTGATCGCGGGCGCCGTTTTCACCGCGCCCCAGAACACCAGCCACGCATCGAGCAGTTGCGGGTCGAGCAATTCAGGCGAAAACGAACCCCGGAACAACGCCGACAGGCGCTCGCGAGGCTCGGGCGGCGCCTTGGCCATGGTCTCGCGCAGCAGGCTCATGACTTGGCCGGTGATCGTGCGGTAAGCCTCGGCCACCAGCTCATCCTTGCCCGAGTAGTGGTGGCTGATCAGCCCGACCGACACCCCGGCCTCGGCGCTGATCTTACGGATCGATGCCCCCTGGAAACCGTCGCGTTTGAGGCACGTCAGCGTTGCCTGGACCAGATTGGCCTTGCGCAATTGCGGTTCCATCCTGGAAAAACGGGATTCCTGGGTCATGGGGCGATGTCCTTCGGTTGAGTCGGCTGCACGACTCTACATCAGTCCCTGTAACCGGGCGACACGCGATCGAGCCTCCGCAGCAACGCCGCCCATGCCAACTGCGTGGCGTCCGGATCGGTCAATTCGCCTTCCTGCAGCGCGCGACCGGGGTTGTTGAATTGCTGTTCGGTGTGGGCGCAGACCTCGGCGGGCGGCAGGACTAATGCGCCGCAAGCCTGGGCGGCAATCTGGATATCGCAGGCCTTTTCCAGGTAGTACATGCGCAAGAACGCTTGGCTGACCGTCTCGCCCACCGTCAGCAAACCATGGTTGCGCAGCATCAGCACCGGCTTGTCGCCCAGGTCGTGCACCAGCCGGCGCTGCTCGGCCATGTCCAGGGCGACGCCTTCATAATCGTGGTAGGCGACCTTGCCGTAGAACTCCATCGAGATCTGGTTGACCGGCAACAACCCGCACGCCAGCGCCGCCACGGCGCAGCCCGCACGGGTGTGGGTGTGCAGCACGCACCGGGCGTCTTCGCGCGCACCGTGGATGGCGCTGTGGATGACAAAACCAGCCGGGTTCACCGCATAAGCCGACGGCTCCACCGCGCGGCCATCCAGGCCGATCTTGACCAGACTGGAGGCAGTGATTTCATCGAACATCAGCCCGTAAGGGTTGATCAGGAAGTGATGCTCAGGCCCGGGAATGCGCACCGAGATGTGGGTGAAGATCAAGTCGCTCATGCGGTAGTGCGCGATCAGGCGATAGCAGGCGGCGAGTTCTTCGCGCAGTTGCTTCTCGGCGGAGTCAGTCATTTTTATTCTCCAGGCACGCGGTTGGTGAAGGCGACGCTAAGCCAGGCGCCAGTAAAAAAACAAGTTGATTTTTTACTGGCGCTCGCCTCCTATAGAAAAATAACAATAACAGCGCCTGGAGTATCCGCACCATGTCGCACCCCGCCTTTGCTCACCTGTTCGCGCCGTTGCAGCTGCGCGGAAAACGCCTGAAAAACCGCATCATGTCCAGCGGGCATGACACCTCGATGCCCACCGACAACCGAGTCAACGCGCAGTTGATCGCCTATCACCGTGCGCGAGCCGAAGGCGGCGTGGGGCTGATTGTGCTGCAGGTGGCCGGGGTGCATGACAGCGCGCGGTACACCTCGCATGTGCTGATGGCCACCGACGACGCCTGCATCGAGGGCTACCGCGAATTGGCCCAGACCTGCCATGCCCACGGTACTGTGGTGCTGTCGCAGATCTTTCATCCGGGCCGCGAAATCATAGAGTCGGCAGACGGTTTGCTGGCAGTGGCGTACTCCGCGTCGGGGGTGCCCAACGAGCGGTTTCGGGTGATGCCTCGGGCGCTGGATCACGCGATGATCGAGGAGATCGTCACCGGCTACGCAGCAGCGGCCAGGCGCTTGCATCAGGCGGGGATTGACGGGGTGGAAGTGGTTGCCAGCCATGGCTACCTGCCGGCGCAGTTTCTCAACCCACGGGTTAACCGGCGTACCGATCAATACAACGGCGCGCTTGAGCAACGTCTGAGATTTTTGAGGGAAGTCCTTGCGGCGGTACGAGCAGCGACCGATGAGCATTTCATCATCGGCCTGCGTATTTGCGCTGACGAGCGCGACGCCGAAGGGCTCACCGAAAGCGAATCCCTGGAAGCCGTGCTATGCCTGCAAACTCAACTGGACTATGTGCACATCGTCGCCGGCACGTCGGCGTCAACGGGCGGTGCGATCCATATCGTGCCGCCCATGGCCATTGCTGCCGCGTACCTCGCGGACGAAGCCGCCAGGTTCAAGGCCAGTCTGTCGATTGCGTTGTTTGTCACCGGGCGGATCAATCAGCCTCAGGAGGCCGAGTTGATCCTGGCGCGCGGCCAGGCCGACGTGTGCGGCATGACCCGCGCCTTGATTTGCGACCCGCTGATGCCCGCCAAAACCCTCGAAGGCCGCGTCGAAGATGTGCGCGCATGCATCGCCTGCAACCAGGCGTGCATCGGGCACTTTCACAAGGGTTTGCCGATTTCCTGTATCCAGCATCCTGAAACCGGGCGCGAACTGAGCTTCAGTCGCCTGCAGCCGGCGTTGACGCGCAAACGCGTCATGGTGGTCGGCGGTGGCCCGGCCGGCATGAAAGCGGCGGCCGTGGCCGCGCAACGCGGCCATGACGTAACGTTGTATGAGGCCAGTGCGCAATTGGGCGGGCAGGTGCTGTTGGCGCAGTTGCTGCCACGGCGCAGTGAATTCGGTGGTGCCAGCACCAACCTGCAACGCGAGATGGCACTGGCGGGTGTTCGCGTGGTGCGCAATACCCGCGTCGACCGTGCGCTGGTGGAACAGGCGCAGCCCGATTACGTCATCATCGCCACCGGCGCCGAGCCCTATTGGCCGGCCTTCGAGCAAGGTGGAGCGTTGCAGGTGGTGGACGCCTGGCAGGTGTTGCGCGATCAAGTCACGCTGGGGCGTTCGGTGGTGGTAGTCGACTGGCGTTGCGACTGGATCGGGCCCGGTATTGCCGAGCGCCTGGTACGCGCTGGCCATCACGTGCAATTGGCGGTGAACGGCACCCACTGCGGGGAAAACCTGCCGCTGTACGTCCGCGATCAACTCGCGGGAGAGCTGCATCGACTGGGCATCCCGATCATCCCCTATGCGCGTCTGTACGGCTGCGACGACAACACCGTCTACCTGCAACACACCGCCAGTGGCGAGCCGATGTTGCTGGAAAATATCGACAGCCTGGTGTTGTGCCAGGGGCATCAGCCAGTGGACACTCTGGGCGCAGAACTGGCGGGGCGGGTGCCCTTTGAGCGCATCGGCGACTGCCTCGCACCGCGCACCGCCGAAGAGGCGATTTACGAAGGACTCAAGGTCGCATGGAACCTTTGAACGACGAACCGCAGCAACTGTTTCTCGGCACGCGCATCCGTGGTTTGCGCAAGGCGCGTGGCATGACACTGACCGAACTGGCTCGCAGCAGCGCGTTGACCGCCGGCTATCTCAGCCAGTTGGAGCGAAATCTTGCGTACCCGTCGATCCCGGCGCTGTTCAACATCGCCCGCAGCCTCGGGGTGACGACCCAATGGTTTTTCGCCAGTCAGAGCATGCCCGCCGAGGCGGATGAAGGCTATGTGGTGCGCCAGAACAATCGCCAGAGCATTCGCTATGAAGATGGCATCGTCGACCAATTGCTGACACCGTTGCCCAACCATCAACTGGAAATGCTGCAATCGAGCTTTCCGCCCGGCGCCTACAGCCAGCAGAGCTACAGCCATGAAGGCGAGGAAGCGGGCTATGTGTTGAGCGGGCAGTTTGAGCTATGGGTGGGCGATCGGCATTTTGTGCTGGATGCCGGTGACAGCTTCAGCTTTGCCAGCAGCGAACCGCATCGCTATGGCAACCCGGGCAAGGTAGAGACGCGAGTCATCTGGGTGATTACGCCGCCAACGTTTTGAGCCGCTTGCGTTGATAAACGGCGCGGTGTGAATGGGTGTTCTGGAATACCGTGCGGCGCCCACCTGTGGCAAGTGAAGCCGCATTTTTTATCGCGGCGACACTCGTGACTTCTGGTAAAGAGTCCTTTTCGGGATCGGCGGTTTTTCCAAAGGAACGTCGGGTGGATACTCGACTCCATTGTTCACCCCCCTTCAGGAGTTACAGATGTCTATCCCTACGCAAAACGTTCCCGCCTTCGGCCTTGGCACCTTCCGCCTGCAAGGCCAAGTGGTAATCGACTCTGTGAGCACGGGCCTGGAACTGGGCTACCGGGTCATCGATACCGCTCAGATCTACGAGAACGAAGCGGATGTCGGCCAAGCCATTGCCGACAGCGGCGTGCCACGTGATGAACTGTTCATCACCAGCAAGATCTGGATCGCCAATTTCGCCGAAGGCCAGTTGATTCCCAGCCTGCGTGAAAGCCTGCGCAAACTGAAGACCGACTACCTGGACCTGACCCTGATCCACTGGCCGTCGCCGGAAGACCAGGTGCCTGTCGCCCAATTCATGGGCCAGTTGCTGGAAGCCAAGCGCCTGGGCCTGACGCGCCAGATCGGTATTTCCAACTTCACCATCGACCTGATGAAGCAGGCGATTGCTGCGGTGGGCGCCGAAAACATCGCCACCAACCAGGTCGAACTCCACCCCTATCTGCAAAACCAGAAGGTGGTGGATTTCGCCACCGCCCACGGTATCCAGATTACGTCGTACATGACCCTGGCCTACGGCGAAGTGCTCAAAGACCCGGTAATCCAGCAGATCGCCGAACGCCACCAAGCCACCGCGGCGCAAGTGACCCTCGCGTGGGCCATGCAATTGGGCTATGCGGTGATTCCGTCGTCGACCAAGCGCGCCAATCTGGACAGCAACCTCAAGGCCCTGCAATTGACCTTGAGCGCCGCCGACATGGCGCAGATCGCCGGCCTGGAGCGCGGCCATCGCCTGACCAGCCCTAAAGGCATCGCCCCGAAGTGGGACTAAACCCCGGCCGCCGGCGTGCGGGATAGCTCCCGCAGCCACGGCAATACCCGCAGGCCCCGGTGGGCCTCGGGCGGGTCGATGATGTCCATGAAGTGCTCAAGGTTGACGGTGTCCGGCATGCCGGGCAGCCGGACCAGCAGCGTCGGCGGTACGCCGCCTGGAATATCCAGGTCCTGATGGTCATAAACCAGTACATGGCGCACCTGGGGCTGCGGCTCGCCGGCCTGGGCCGCCAACCCCGCATTAATGATCAGTACGTCGAATGGCTCGGCCGGGATGGCGGTAAGAACCTCCACTTCTTCAAGGGTTTGCACCGGAACAATCCGGTGGTACCCCAGTTGGTTGAGCATTTTTTCGATGTACAGCCGTTGCAGGTGCTGTTCATCGGCAATCAGGATGGTCAGTGCTTTGTTCGGCATGGCAAACCCCTGGGCAGGCTGTGCTCGTCAGTGAGCGTGGCCCATTTTCCAGACATATCCCGAAGACAAAATCAGGTATGTTCCCCCTTGATGTAGGAGTTCTCCCAAATCCACTGAACGGCCATCAACCGCGCTCAGCGCCGAGCGTAAAACTGCTCAGCCGCCGATGCAGATCGTCGAGGGCTTCGCCTACCGCTTCAACCGCCATGCCCAACGCGTCGCCCTCCTGGCGTTGACACACCTCCTCGAGCGTTTCGCAACGGGTTATCAGCGTGTGCGCCCTGACCAGCCGTGCGCCGCCCTTGGCGCGGTGGGCGAGGTCATGCAGTTCGTGAAAATTCAATTGGCGGTGCAGCACCGGCAGTAGCGTGCGGTCTGCCTCAAGGCTTGAGAGCAAGGGTATCAACAGTTCATGGAGCGCCGCGTCATCGTCCCCCGTCAGCGTGATCAGGGCGCTCAAATCAAATGCCTGCTCAACGTCTGATACCCCTGGGCTGGTCGCAAGCGCAGCCAGTGCCGAGCGCAAGTCCTCAAGACCTGCGGGTTTGAACAAGCACGTATCCATGCCTGCCTGTCGGCAGCGCTCGGTTTCCTCCGGTTGCGCGTTAGCGGTAAAGCCCAGCAGCAAGCACGGCACCAAGCCTTGCGCACGCTCCTGCGCGCGGATATCACGCGCCAAGGTGTAGCCATTCTTGAGGGGCATGTTGCAATCGGTGATCACCACATCCGGGTGCTCGGCTTGCCAGCATTCAAGCCCTTGCACACCGTCTTCGGCCAGGGTGATGCGATGCCCCAGAAAGCGCAATTGGCGCGCCAGCAGCAAGCGATTGGCCGGGTAGTCGTCGACCACCAAAATGCTCAGTACACGGCCCGGTCGGGCCACTGGCGCCGGCCCGGCACGCTCGACCGGCGCTGCGGTGGCCCTGGCCAACGTCAACGTCATGTCCACGCGCGTGCCCTGCCCGGGCACACTGCTCAACTGCAGCGTGCCGCCCAGCATTTCACACAGGCTGCGGCTGATCACCAGCCCAAGCCCCGAGCCGCTGCGCGCTGATTGTTCGGTGTTGCTGCCCTGGAAAAACGGGTTGAACAGACGCTGCTGGTCTTCACTGCTGATGCCAATGCCGGTGTCTTCCACCCATAACACGAGGTCCAGATGGCCAGTGTCAGACCCCGATGCACTGCGCCCGCCCAGACGTACCTGGCCCTGGGCCGTGAACTTGATCGCATTGCTCAGCAGGTTGGACACCACCTGCTTGAACCGCAAGGAGTCGATCAACACCGGATGATCAATCAGCGGGTCGAGTTCCACCTGCAACGCCAGGCCTTTGGTTCGCGCCAGCCCCTCGAACACCCGCGCCACCGAGGTGAGCAATTCATGCAGATTGGCCGGCGCCAGGGTCAGGGCCAAGTGACCGGATTCGATCCGGGAAATGTCCAGAATATCGCCAATCAACTCCAGCATGCCGCGCGACGCAACCGAGGCGACCTCCAGGGCATCGCGGTCGACGCGCCCCTGTTCGGCGTTGGCGAGCGCCAGTTCAATCATGCCGATCACCGCGTTCATCGGCGTGCGAATCTCATGGCTCATGGTTGCCAGAAACGTGGTCTTGGCGCGGTTGGCGGCATCGGCGTCTTCCTTGGCCTCCTGCAACTGGCCCAATAGCCGTTGGCGTTCGCTCACATCCACCCAGCCGGCAATCATGCCCACCACGTTTTCGTCCCCATCACGGTACGGCAGCATCCAGTGGTAAATGGTCAGCACCTTGCCACTCGGCAACGTGAGTAGCCGGTCATTGATCTGCGGCTCGCCGCGCGCCATCAACCGCAGGTAATCCTCATGGAAGGACCGCGACTGCGCAGGGTTGCCGCTGTCGGCTTCTATCACGGTCTTGCCGATCACTGCCTCGGCCTTGAAGCCGAACACGTCCAGGTAAGCGCTGTTGCACGCCATCAGCCGGCCCTGGCGGTCGCGCACGTAAATGGGATAGGGCGTGCCGTCGATCAATACGCCCATAAAACGCATCTGGTCGCTCAACGCCCGTTCCGCCTGCGCGCGCTTGCGGATCAGGCTGCGCAGGTAAATCGCCCAGCCGGAGGTGATCAGCAGCAACAACGCCGCCAGGCCAAAGCCTTGAATGATCGCGCTGCGGTGACGCAACCAATGGTCTTCAATGATCACATCCGTGCGCCATTGGCTGACCAGCTCATCCATCTCCTGTGGAGGGATACTCAGCAACGCTTTGTCGAGTATCGAGTACAGCTCCAGCTGGCCGCGATTGACGCCGAACGTCATGCGTGCCGGCTCGGCGCCGACGGTACTGGTCACGCGCAAGCGGTCGCGGTACTGCTGGGCGATCAGGTAACGCGCATTGATCAATGAGTTGACTGCCCCTTCGGCAGCGCCGCTGGCCAACAGCGCCATGGCTTCGGTGGGGTTTCGCGCCGCCACAAAGTTAATCCCCGGGTAATCGCGGTTGATGACGTCGCGCACGGCATTGCCACTGCTGATCGCGAGACGCTTGCCGACCATGTCCTCCAGGGTCATCGTGCCAGGGTCGTCATTGCGGGTGACCAGCACCACGGGGTTGGTCAGGTAGGGTCGGGTAAAGCGCACCTGATCAGAGCCTTCGATACTGGGCGTTACCACCGCCATCATGTCGGCGCGGCCTGTGCTGACCGCGTCAATCTGCTGAGGCATCGAGCCGCCGGACACGACATCGAACTTCAAGCCGGTACGCAGGCTGATCCGCGACAGTACATCGGCACTCAAACCCTCCAGTCGCCCTTGTGCGGTAAAGGACGCCAACGGCAGCATCTGTTCGGACGCCACTACCCTGACCCGCGGGTGTTTCTCCAGCCAACGCTGCTCACTGGTGCTCAAGTGCAACCGCTCGGCACCGAGCAGGCCCAGGTTGTCACCGTTCCAGCGACGCAATATTTCCATCTGTTCGTTCGCCGGGATGGCCCTCAGCGCAGTGTTGACGATGCGCAGCAAGCGGGTGTTGTCCCGGAGCACGGCAAAGGCGAAGGAGTTGGATTCCAGCGTGGAAAAATCCGCCATTTGCACATTGTTCAAGTGGTTGCGGTTGATCTGGTAATTGGCAGAGATGGCGTCGCCCAGGTAGACATCGGCGCGACCGAACGCGACGGCGCCGATGGCTTCGAAAATAGACGGAAACAGCTCCACGTGGGCCTTGGGGTAAAAAGCCTCTACCACGTCGGGCGGCATGTAGTGATAGAGCATGGCGATGCGCTTGCCTGCGAGGCCGACACTCAGGGATTGGCTGTCGCCGGTGCGGGTAACCAGCACCGGCTGGTCATTGGCGTAAGAACGCGAAAGCACCAGTTGCGGGTCGCCCGCCTCAAAACCATTGGACGTCCCAAGCAGGTCAATGGCGCCTTGCTTGAGGGCTTCGAGCACCTCATCGCGGGTGTCGTAGCGCCGCACCTCAACGCTGATATTCAGCGCCTGGGCGAGCAACCCGGCATAGTCCGCCGTGATGCCTTCGATTTCGTCGTTGTTGTTGGTCAGTTCGAAGGGCCCGTAGTCGGGCGCGGAAACGCCCATCAGCAACACACGCCGCCCCCGCAACCACTGCCAGTCGGCTTCGCCCAGCGTTACGGAGTGGCCATTGAGGCTGGAGTGCCCCAGCAGGCGCAGGTTTTGCGGCTGATCAAGGGCACTGGCCATCATCGGCAGCACGCCCATCAACAGCGCAATGATGAACCGTCGCATCGGCGCAAGGATCATGTCGAATCAGATCAGATGATTACGCTGTGCAAACTTGGCCATGTGGACCACAGACGACATGCGCAGCTTCTCCTTGAGTCGCGTTTTATAGGTGCTGATGGTCTTGTGGCTGAGTAACATCTGATTGGCAATTTCGTTATTGCCCAAGCCCAGGGCCAGCATCTGCAACACCGCCAACTCGCGATCTGACAGGGCTTGCACCAGTTCCTGTTCCGTGGACTGCAGATCGTCACGGCGCACCGAACTGCTCGGCAAGCTGGGGAAGCAACTGTAGTTGGACATCACCGCTTTGATAGCCTTTTGCAGCTCATCGAGCTCACCGGTCTTGGCCACGAACCCCATGGCCCCGGCACGCATGCAACGCGCCGAAAAAAACTCCGGAAGGTACGAAGTCAGTACCAGAATCTTGCACGGCAGCCCCAACGCCTTGACCCGGCTGATCACCTCAAGCCCCCCCAGCTTCGGGATGGCCAAATCAAGAATGATCAACGCCGGACGCCCTTCTCTGGCCTTCTGCACAGCGTCCGCACCGTTGCCCGCTTCATCGATTTCGGTGAACCCTTCCAGTGTCAGCAGGTGCCGGACGGTTTTACGGATAAACGGATGATCATCAACTATTAGCGCTTTAGTCATAAAACTCCCCTGAGAGGATAAGTACCCTTACACATGACACGGGACACAGGTACCTGTGAGAAATGACAGTGCCGACCAGCGGTGCTGCACCTACTCAGGACAATAACCAGGCTGTTCCTGGTCCCTTCGATTGAAACCGGCCGAACACGTACAGCCAAACCGATGCCGCCGGCTAGCCGCAAGCGCGCAACCTTAGCAACGAAATGACGTTTCATCGGAAGGGATAGTCCCAAGCGTATGTAGGACTTTTCCTCACGAAACATGACCAAGCCAGCGCCTGGTCATGCGTGAGGCGCGCCGGTCAATCAGTGGTACTCGGGCTCCAGAAGGCCTGCACCACCAGGGTCGATGTAGAAATACGCGCTACCAGCGCATCCAGTTCGTCGCCGTCTACCGAGGTGGCGACCAGGGTGGCCTCGATCTCCACTTCCTCACTGCCAAATGGCCGAACGTCAACGTCGCTCGCCGGGTAGTTGCAGCGCGCCAGCTCGGCTTCGAGCAACACCATCACTGCCTGTTGCTGGCTGCGCCGCGCGATGACATAGAGAATGTTGGTCACCTCTGCCGACACCACGTCCAGAGGCTGACGGTTGATGTTGTTGACGATCGGGCGCAGCAGCGTGTTGGCCGCCAGCACAAACAGCGTGCCCAGCAGCGCTTCGAGGATCAGGTCGGCGCCCGCACAAGCACCCACGGCTGCCGAGGCCCAGAGGGTGGCGGCAGTGTTGAGACCGCGCACGTTGCCTTCTTCGCGCATGATCACGCCAGCGCCCAGAAAGCCGATGCCCGAGACCACATACGCGACCACCCGAACCGCGCCTTCCGCGCCGCCCAGCCGGTTGGCCATGTCGACAAAAATCGCCGCGCCCACGGCCACCAGCACATTGGTGCGCAAACCCGCCGTGCGTTGGCGGTACTGACGCTCGAAGCCGATCAAGCCACCGAGGATAAACGCCGCGCTGAGGCTGACGACCGTATCGACCAAGGAATTGAGGTTGATGTTGTTGATTGCTTGCATAGGAAATCCTCCCTGTTTATTGCCAGCCAAACTTACAGATATAGAAACCCTTCCCCGCCTGGGTCAGCGACTGTGCAGAAACGGGATGTTCGAGGTGCGGATCATGCGCACGATCAGCGTCCGGGTCGGCAGCCGGTTGAATGGGTGCCACACGGGTACTCGCCACACCAGCGGCCTGCTCGTGCTCGACCTCATTGACACCGTACTGCACGCGCAAGGCAGTGGCATTACGGGTGCTGACACCCTCGCGCGAGCGACAGGCCCGGTCCGCAGCAAGCCGGCGAAGAACGCCCTGAGCCGTATGAGATGCATGGTGTAACTCCTGCGCGAGGAAACCTTCGTGCAGGTACGACCGTCTGCGCCGCACCGGTTTGATCGGTACAGTCAGCTTGGCCCGCCCACCGTAAAAGGCAGGCGCGTCCGTAGCAGCCTGAATGCTTTCAGGTGCTGGTCAGCGTCGATGAGAGGGATGCAGGCAGTTGCCAGGACTGGCCGCTGCCGGAATGCCGCTTCTCGCTTTTTTCAGGCGAGACAACGGCACAGGAAGAATGCGCGTTATCTTGCCAAGGATGTGCCGGTTACTGAAACCGGCCGACAACTGTCACTCGAACAAGTACCCACTGAGGGTCTCCGCTATTGATGAAAACGCGCGGAGTTTACGCCGCGTTTTCGCGTGAGTAAACCGTAGGAAAGTTTACCGATGACGAACAGGCCGCTTCTTCAGGGTGAGTTCAGGAACCCTTCTCCGGACGTCACCCCGATCAAAGATGAGAGTGAAATGGCCCCTGTGCACCAGGTTTATGTACACCGTTATGACGGCGCACCCGGCCGATCGCGCTCGACCTTCTCCAGGTATTCATCCATCCGGCCACCCGCCAATGCCTTGACCTGAATCGACACCGTATTCACCTGTCGCCCCATCGTGATGCCCTCGCGGGTGCGCACCGGCACATACCCAAGCTTGGGCCAGAACCGCTCGGCCCTGGTGTTGCCGACCACCACCGTCAGCCGCAGCCATTGGGCGCCTTTGCTCGCCGCCCAGGATTCGAGATCGGCATGCAACTGTCGCGCAAGCCCGGTGCCGTGCAAACGCGTATGCACCAGCAGCAATCCGATATGCCAGACCCCGGCAGCGAGCAAGTCCGCGGCAATGTTCACCACGGCGACCAACTGATCCTGCGCATCGCGGTAACCCAGCCAGTACATCCGGCTGCAGCGCCACCCTGCCGGCAAATAACCCTGCAGTTCTTCGCGCGCTTCAGTCGGCGTGGCCGGCTCGCCATTGACCGCGATGAAATAGGCCGGCGCCTGTTCGAAAAAATGCTGCAGCTCAGCCGCATCGCTGCCCAGCAATTCGACCACCCGGATGCCCGCGACGCAGCAGCCCGGCAGCGCCTCAACATCAACGTCCATGTTCATTTTCCCTCAGTCATCGCGCGTCAGCACTTCCAACAACTCGATTTCAAAACGCAGATTGCTATTGGGTTTGATGTGCGCGCCCATCGAACGCTCGCCATACGCCAGGTGCGCCGGTACATACAATGTGCGTACACCGCCAACGCGCATGCCCATCAAGCCTTGGTCCCAGCCTTTGATCACGCGTCCGGTGCCGATCACACACTGAAACGGCTTGCCGCGTTCCCAGGACGAATCGAACACCGTGCCGTCTTCCAGGGTGCCGGTGTATTGGGTGGTAATCAGTGCGCCCTTGACCACGGTTTTACCGTCGCCCAGGCGGATGTCAGTGATCTGAAGGTCTTGGTTGCTCATGGGGTGCTCGTTAAATACCAGAAGGTGGGCGTTTTCCCAGAATCACCGGCGTTTGGCAAGCACCTGCGCACGGCCCAACGAAGTGCGGGCAGCAATGCCCCCTGCCCGCTCGCAGCCACTCAAGGCGCCGGGCGCAAGCCCATGTGGAGTTGCAGCGCCTCGATCAAATGGAATTGATAAAGATAGCGCTCGTGTTGGAGCGGCGCCCACCGATCAATAAAGAAGTGCCCGCGCTCATCCACCTGAATCGGCGTGGTGACGATGTCGCCGCTGCGCGAGCGATGCACCAGCAGCGTCTGGTCGGGCGTCGGACGCTCGATCAAAAAATGCCCGGTGTGCCTCAGACGTGAGCGGTCGGCGGGCTTGAACGCCTCCGGCGGCGTGCGGCCGGCCACCGCGACATCAAGGGCAAAATCACTGCGCATGGCTACCCATTCATCGGGGCGCAGGGGCTTGTTGGCCGCCTCCCATTTTCCCACCCGCAAGCCGACAGGCTGGCTGGGCGCCACTTCGTTGACATGCAGGCTGATGGCGCCCTGCAACCTTGCCAGGCCAGGCACGCCCAGGAACGTGTCGGTGTGGGTGTTGCCCATCAACGCCACCCAGCGATGCGGGCCATGGGCAACTTGATCCTGAGTAATGACCTCATTGGCAAAATAGCTGAACATCGCCGTGCGCGACGTCGCTTTATCCGGCATGCCGTCGACGCAGTAACTGGCGAAGCAATCCAGCGCACGCACGCGAATCTTGTACTTGGCGGCCGTTTCGATCACCGCGGTGTAAGTGTGCGGCCCTTTATAGCCCAGCATGTGCCCACGGTCCTGTATCCGCAGATAGTCCTTGAGCGCCTTGGACATCGGACTGCCTTGGGACAAGGCATCAAGGTCCGCCTGATGCAGGTCCGTCAGCAGGTGCTCAACATAGAGCGTCTTGACCTTCATGGTCTTCAATTCCTTGATCAACAGCGCCTTGCTCGATTGCAGGCTGTGCGCCTCGCCGATCACTACCCCGTTTGAATGGGCATAGGCGCGCTCGAAGAACTCCCGCACGGTGAGGCCCGGCGACAGCTGTGGCTGCGGCGCGCTGGCGGGCGGCACATAGGTTTTGAAGTGCGCGCCGGCCGCCGCGTCGAGACGTTCGCGAGTCCGCTGGAAGGCCGCGTAGGCCGGTCGAAGCGCTGGGTTGCCGGGGAAGTACCGCGAATCCAGACCCTTTGGCGAGTCTTTCAGCGTGCGCAACGCTTCACGCAGCGCGCAGGGCATTTCGAACACGCTGTAACCGTGCTGCGCCGGGGGCGCCAACGCCTGCGCCTGGGGTTGGGTGTAAGCGGTCTGCAGGGTGATCCTGAAATCAGCCTTGGCCAACGCATCGTCGGGAATCGAGCCGGGTGTGTCCTTCCACACCCCGACCGGCGTGCCAACGCTGACATCCTCGACACGCAGGCTCACGGCGCTGTGCAGATCGGCCAGGCCAGGGACTTGCCCGTGGGTACTCATGCGCCGGTGATCCACCAGCGCCACCCAACCGTCGTCAGGGTGGGCCGCCACGTCGGCGGCGATCACCTTGTGTGAATAGAAGTTGCGCAGCCGGTTCTCCCGAGGCGTGAGCACCGAGGTGGTGCCTCCCGCCAACGCATCGTCCAGATAGTAGGAAGTGGACGCATCCAGCGCCCTTACCTCGATGCCGTTGTCAGACGCCGCCTGCACCAGCGCCTGGTAGGAATAGGCGCTGTCCTTGGGCATGCCCAACGCTTTATCGACGCTCTTGAGGTGCGTGTCGATGCTCTTCGACACCTTGGCGGCGTGGCGTGTTTGCAGCTTGACCCGAAACACATCGGCGGGCAGGTACTCGATGTACAGACGCCGCACGCCACGCTCATGCAAGGTTTGCAGGGTGTCGATCAGGAACTGCTTGCTGGCAATCGAATCCACACTCGCGCCGATCACCAGCCCTTTGCTTTCACTGAGCAGCTTTTGCAGGATGACTTCATGCAGGGCGTCAGACTCAACACTCAGTACATCGGCCCGGGGCACAATCGGGGCCAAGGCATCAAAGTAAGCGTTGGCGTCACGGGTCAGGTTGTCCACTGCCGTGCCATACGGCGCGCGCAGGTGGAACAGCTGCTTGCCCATGATGTCCCTGGCGACCTGTTCGCCATACGGGTCGGCGATGCGCGCGAAGGCCGCCTCCACGGCGCCAGGGGTCACCACATGCTCAAGGTCTTTCAACAGCGCCTGCGGGGTTTCGTAACGCTCCAGCGGGCTGGCGGCGACGGGCAGTTTTTCATATTTGGGGGCGCCGCCCGCAACACCGGCACGCCTCCACTGGCCTTGAGTATTACGCTGGACCAGCCTGCCAGTGGACTGCAAATGCCCGGTTGCAGCATCCTGCCTGAGCAGCAGGAAACGCCCCAGAGCGTCGGGCGTTTTGCGGGTCCATAACGCCTGGCCTTGGAACATCACCGCTTGCAGATCATCGAGGGCCGGCGTTGGCGCCTCCAATTGCTTGATCAACGACAACGCGTGTTCCTGCGGCGCGGTATGCCGCAGCGGACGTATCGGCTTGCCCAGCGGGCTGATCAGCGCCGGGCGCAAATCGGTGAATACCGCGCCGGCGCTGTTGAGCAGGTAGCCAAGGTAGTGCCCGAAGGCTTCACCCATCTGCCCTTGGTTATACGCGTGCAGGGCGAGCATCCCATCCTTGAAAGCCAGCAGCATGCCCAGGCTCAGGCTCAGCACCGGGTAAGGCGCGGTGGCGACGGCAACGAGGGGTTCGATAACGCTCCACACCAGGTCCATGATCATGTGCGCACGGTTGACGGAGCTTGCCTCGACGTCGTCTATCTTGCGCTGCAACTTGGCGTCGTACAGCGCCTGACGCAGGTTGATTACCACCGTCTCACGACTGATCGGATCATACCGGCCAGGGCTGGGATGGCTGCGATCCAGGGTTTGCGGCAGTTGTTTTCTGGCGTTCTCCAGAAACCCAAGCACCCGGGCCTGTGCCTGCGTGCCCACCCGCTCGGCGAGGTAACCGACCATGCCATCCACGTGTTTCAACACATAGTTGAACAGGCGTGCATGGCGAAAGGTGACGCCATCCGGCGCATTCGGGGTGTACAGCAGCACCGGGTCATGCCCGCGCTTGAACAGGAAGGTGTCGATCACCCATTCGCCGTCCACGAACAGCCGGTGCACCTGGTAACTTTCGCGCACCTGGGCCGAGGTATTGCCCAAGCTCTGCAGGCAGGTGTTGAGCCAGTCCAGGTCAGCCTGGGAGAGGTGGCCTTGCAGGCGTGATTCGAGCGCAGCGTTGCGCATCTGCAATTGGCTGATGGCCAGCGTTGCGTTACGTCGGAATACATAGCCGGGGCTGCTGGGACTTTGCAGGGTGTTGCGCACCAGGTCGACATAGCGCTGGCCGATCCACACGCCCCGCACCGAGCGCGACACCGCTTCAGGCGTCAAGCGCCTGAGGTCGACGCCGGCTGGGCCGGTAAAGGTCGCCGAGGTTTCAAACTTGGGGTCCAGAAACCCCACGCTGTCGTGATAACCGTCGCGCAACAATCGGGTGTACGTGACGGAGTCCGGCGTCGTAAGCCCGGGAAACGCCTGCGGGTAATGGACGTGGACCGTATTGGGGTCGACGTCTTGCGCGGCACGCCCGAGCAGCGCGTTCAGGCGAAGTTTGGCCTGCTCATGCACAAAGGTCGTAAAGGTCGGGAACAACGCCTGGCCGTGCGGATCGGCAGTGTAAGTGCGCAAGGCGCCCTCGGCGTCCTGCGCCAGGCCGGTGAGGGTCTGGCGCTGCGCCTGGCTGGCGGAACTGAACCACAGCGGCGTGGCGAACGTGCGGTCGTCGTCCAGCGTAGCCAGCATGTGTTGCGCCATGGCGTTGAGACCGCTGGCGTAATCGGCAACAAAGGTGAACCTGACCTCGTGGTACTCCTGCGCATGCGGCTTGAGGCTCAGGCCCGTGAGAATCCGTTGCATGGACGGGCGAAAACGCAACGCCAGTGTACGGATGACATACCCCTTCATGGCGGGCTGGGCGCACCAGCCAAGCAGGTGCGCCTTGCAGCTGGCCTCGCAGTCAAATGCCTGGAACTGCGTCGCGCTGGGGGCTTCGGGCGTGCACAGCAACAAGCGTTTGACCGCACCCTTCGCGTCCGTCTGGCGCAGCAGCCACACCCCATTGAGCTGTGCCTCATGCAGCGACACGGTAGCGGCACTGAGGTTTTCGCCGGAGCCCTCGCGCAGCGCCTGGATCAATGCGTAGTCGGCCTCGCTCACATGGTTTTGCAACAATGCCGTGTACGCCAGGGCGTTGAGCCGGTGGTCGAACATCGATTCGATCGCCTGCTTGACCACCGGGCTGGTGTGACTTTCTTTCTGCACGGCGGCAAACGCCAGGCGCGGTTGCAGGCGGCCCAGCAAACTCGCCAGGTAAGCCGGCGTCAGGTCCTGATACTCAGCGCCCAGCGGCGTCTGGTCATAGGTCAACGTGGTTCTGGTGAGGAAGTCCGACCCCGGCGCATCATCGCCCTCGTGCAACCCGCGCAAGGCCAACAGGGTCAGGCTTAGCTGCTGCTCATAGTCGCCCACACCCGCCACGCCACGCCCTGTGCTGACCTGCAGCAGATCCGGGTCCAGGTCGTGGATATCCAGTTCGTCGGCCAAGTGCTCGACCACTTGATAACGCGCCAGGGCCGGCGGCGTGGCGGCCGGGCCCAGCAGGTCGAGCATCGTCGCGCGCGCCTGGTTATAGCGAGCCAACAACTGGGCCAGAAGGGTTCGTTGCGCAGTATTGGCGCTGCGCTACCAATCCGGGGCGCTGTAGCGCAAGCAGCGGTCAAGCAGGCGCTGGGCGTGCAACGCCAGGCGCGGGCCGAGGTCGGGCAGCGTCGCCTGGATGGCCTGATCGAGGTCAGCGACCACCTCGCGTGCCGTGCGCCCCGGGTTCTCCACCAGGTCGAGCGCCCAGTCGATATCCTGCTCACGCTTGGCCGTCAACGCGTCAACCGTGTGCTCGAACAGCGGCTCCGCGTCGATCGGTTCCAGCGCCAGCGGCCAGATGCCGGCCGGGCCCAGGGACTGGTAGCGTCTGGGCAGCAACGCCATGAATTCGCTGCGCCACGCCGCGTTGTCCATGGCGTTCAGCAGGTAACGGTCGAGTTCTTCCAGCGAGTTGAAGGATTCGATCCCGCGCAGCGGGTTGAACATCAGCACGTTGCCGACCGATTCGCCGCCGGTCAGCGAATTCACGCCTGGATGATTGAGCGTGGTCAGCACAAACGCCCCGGCGAACTCAATGCGCCGCGCCTGGTAGGTAAAAGTCAGCGCATACAGCCCGGGACGAAACGCCGGGCCCAGTGAAATGTGCGTGATCTGGCGCGCCATCTGCGGGTGCAGCAGCCGGTCGTTGAGGTCACGCTGTGCCTCCTGCTCCAACGCGGTAATGCCCGCTTCGTTGCTGAGGAAACTGCGCAGCCCTTTGCCACTGATCACGCTGCGCGCTTGCACCGCGTGCACTTGAGCGTTCAACTCGCGCCGCAGACGCGCCAGCAATGCCTTGCCGTCGGCATGCTGCAGGTCGGCGGTTGCCAGGGGCTGATACAACGCACGCAGCGTGGTGGCGAGCGCCGCGCAGTGGCTTCTTAGCGTGCGGTGCAAACGCTGCAAATACGCCTGCTCGGCGCCGACAGGTTGCTCGGGCAACAGCGGCGCCGGGTGCTCAAACACGTGATGGCCGATCTGGTTGAGGTAACCCTTGATCTCGCTGAAAGAAGGAACGGATGTGACAGAAACGGCGATGCTCATTGGTCGTGGCTCCATGCGATGAAAGAGGCATCAGCATGGAGAGCGGCCGGTACGCGCGGTGTTAGATAGATAGTGGCGAGCGTGCTTGTTCCCGCGCCACGGCTACATCGTTGAGCCTTCAACGAGTGGCCGGGTCGCGCCGTTGTTTACAGCCAATGCCAGAACCGGCTCCAGAACCCTCGCCCCAAATCATTCTTGCAGCCTGCATATTGCGCCGCGTACATCTGCGAGCGGGCCTGCACTTTGCTGGCCACCGGCGGCAGCCAGGCTTTGGCGGCGTAAGTGCGCTGGCGGTAACCGCCCCAGCCTTCGTGGTAGTTCAGGTACTGGCCGTAGGCGTCGTATTTGTACACGCCGTTGATGGTGTAGGTCTTGTCCATGTACCAGCCGATAAAGTCGATGGCGTCGTCGAAGTCCTGGCGACTGGCGCCGCTGCGGCCCGTGCTTTTGCGGTAGTCGTTCCACACTTCATCCTTGGCCTGGGCATAGCCGGCGGCGGTAGAGACGCGGCCCCAGGGAATGATCCACAGCAAATATTTGCGCGGGGCCAGGGCGTCCTGATGGAAACCGGACTCCTGGTACATGATCGCGAACGGCACCTGGATCGGCACACCCCAGCGCTTTTGCGTGACTTTGGCGGCGTCGTACCAGTCGTCCTTTTCACGGAAGATGCCGCACAGATCATTCGGCGTGCGTGGCGGCGAGGTGCCGCACGCCGCCAGCATTGAGGTGAGGAGTAACAGTCCGACGGCTTTGCCTGCGCTCAAGGGGCACCTTTGCGTGATTCGCGTAAGTAAAAGGCCGCTATTTTACGCATTCATTCAGGCACATAGGTTATCGGCTTGGCGCTATAACCTGTGGGAGCGGGCAGCACCGGGCCCAAAGCAGCGATGCAGCCCCGAAGGCTCATGAATGCGCCTCGGCAAATTCCACCGGCCCACCCAGCCAGCACCCTTGAACCTGCCCCGCCGCATCCCGGCGAAACCGCAGGGAAATCTGCGACGGCCGCCCCATCGCCCTGCCCTGGCGAATATGCACCGGGCGCTCATCGGCGCTGACCAGCTGATTTTCCAGCAGGCCAAACGCCAGCGCGGCGGCGGCGATGCCGGTAGCAGCGTCTTCGGGGTAGCCAGAAGACTTGGGAAATTGCCGTGCATCGAACTGTCGGCCTTCAAGGTCGGACGCCGCGTAGGGGTACAGGCCGGTGGAGCCGATGCGCTCGCACAGTTGCTCAATACGGCGATAGTCGGGCTTGAGGCTGTCCAGCACCGCCACGCTTTTGAGCGCGATCAGGGTTTTCACACGGCTGGTGCAGGCGTTCTGAATCGGCAACGGCGCCAGTTCGTTGGCGGTGATGCCCAGCACCGAGAGAATGTCGGCTTCGACATCGGCATCGCCCAGGGTGGCGACCTGGCCCTTGGGCTGACTGATTTCGACCTGAACCTGTGGCGTACCTGCGTCAATCACGCGCGCATCGACCCGCCCACTCAAGGTCCAGAGCGCCAGTTGCTGCTTGTGCAACAGGCCGAGCCGGTCCAGCAACCAGATGGCGCCAACCGTGGCGTGGCCGCACATCTGCATTTCGTGGTTGGGCACCCAGAACTGCAGTGCAAAATCGAAGTCGCTGCCCACGGGGGCGGCGAATACAAAACCACATTCATGCCCATAGGCGCGGGCGACCTGCTGCATGTCCGCATCGCTCATGCCATCTGCCAGCACCACCGTGGGCGCCGGGTTGCCGCCGCGCGGGGCGGCGCAAAATACATTGACCAGGTGAACCTCGGGCGTCATTTCGCCTCTCCCTTGAGTGGGTGAAGAACACAGGATGAACCGATGACTGCCGTGTAGCGCACGGGATCGGGCCGAATCATGCGCGGGATCGGGCCATGAAAAATTGGCAATCGATTTGAAGGAACCGAACCAACTGTGGCAGCTCGGTTGTTCAGTCAGACCGCGGTGATGCTATCGCAGGCAAGCCAGCTCCCACAGGGGGCGAGTGTGACCCAGGCATGTCAGCCGCGCCGCCACTCATCCGGCGACCTGCCCAGCACCCGCCGAAACACGTGGGCCAGGTGCGACGGTGATTCGTAGCCGACGCTGTGGGCGATCTCCAGCACCGACATGCGCGTATGCCGCAGCAGGGTTTGTGCGCGCTCCACACGCAAGCGCTGCACGAACGCCAGCACCGTCTCGCCAGTGTGCAAGGCAAACAAGCGGGTCAGGTGCCGACGCGACAGATGAAACACCGCAGCCAATTCGTCCAGCCCCGGCGCCTGCTCAAGATTGCCCTCGACGTACGCTTTCACGTCACGTACCAGCATGGCGCCATGGCGCTCTGTGCAGGAGCGTTGCAGGCTTGGCTGGCTGAGGCTAATCGTCAGGCATTCGAGCAGTAACAAGTGATCGACCTGGGCCAGTTGGCGGCGGCGATCAACGAAGGGGTCGGGTTGGCTCAAGGCTTTCTTCGCCAGCAACAGAGCGTGCAGCGGCGCAGAGGTTTGCCAGATGCCCAGGGTGGGCGCACGCGGCAGGCGGTTGGCGTCCCCGGCCAGATCGCGCAGCGCGTAATGCATGTAGTCAGGGTCGACGTACAACGCCAGGTGGCCCTGGCGGGCAGTGAGTGACGAGGAGGAATGGCTGCGCTGCGGCGGCACGCACACGAACTGGCGGTTGAGCACCGACGCGCTGCGCCCGCTGTCTTCATCCTTGAAGCGCAACACGCCACGCTCGGGCACCATCAGCATGAACGCGTCATGGGCGTGGGCCGACGTTTCATAGGTGTCGTTGGCGTTGAAGACGCTGTAGATATCACGCATCGCCAGGCACTGCACGGGAATGGAGCGCTGACACTAGCATGTTTGGGATCAGTGGAAAGCGGCGTCCCTGCCGCTGACACGGTTAAGCCAACGGTACGCGGCGTGTGGTCAACGCCGTGCGGCCGACGAAGAAGCTCAGGGCCGCACCCAACAGCAGCATGGCCAGGGTGCTCCAGGCTGCACGCGAGAGCTGTTTGGCGGCGACTTCGCCTGCTTCACGGGCCTTCTGCTCGGCCTGTTGCTTGAGCTCATCGACCTTTTGCATGGCTTGCTGATAAGCCTGCGCATAGTTGTCGACGATTTGCGTGGCTTGCTCTTTGCTCTTGCCGGTACGGGCCGCAACGATGTTGATCAGCGCGTCTTTATCCGCCGCATTCAACGCAGGTTCACCGGAGGCTTTCACGCGCTCGAACCACTGCTTGAGCTGATCACCGGCCTGGGCCGGGTTGGTCGCGGCATCCGTGGCCGTCTGCTTGCCGTCGGCGGCAGCCTGGTCGGTTTTCTGCTCGACGTTGGCCGGGTCCAGTTCAGGCTTGCCACTTTGCTTGAGCAAGGTGTCGAGTTGGCCTTGCAGGCTGTTCCAATCCAGGTGGATGCCCTGCTCGTCCAGCTGCTGCTTGACGCTGTCGCTGATACCTGGCGCTGCGGCGGCGATGCCGCTGCCGGCAGCCGACAGGCCTTTGCCGACGACATTGCCCGCCGTGCCCACCACGCTTGACGCCAGCGCCGCCAGCAGCCAGGTGGTGAAGAGTGTGGTCAGCGTCCAGGTCAGCACACCATGCAGGCCGCCGCGATCCGGCGCGGTACGCCCCGCTACAAATGCACCGACTGCAATGGCGACCAGCGTCGACACAAACAGCCAGATCCCGGCGCCCGTGCCGAAGCCACGCAACGGGTTACCGGCTTGCATCGGGTCGACCGCGCTCGCGCCGATGGCCGTGCCCAGCACGCTGAGCACCAGGTAGGTCACCAGGGCAATTGCACTACCGGCCAGCACAGAGCTCCAGGACACGCGAAACGGTGAACGATTGGTTTCATGGACAGTGGTCATGATTAATCCTTTGAGTGATTGACCGTTTTAGTCTGGCGAGCGCAGGGACGGCCGTCCTCGCGCAAATGCACCAGGGCGTCTGGTGCATTCGCACCCCGCGCCGGGCAACTTCTCTGCACTATCCTCAAGCCCGAGTGTCGTAACTGCCATGCGCCCATACTCCGGAGAGACCATGACCCAGGACGTTCTTGCCAAAGAAACCAACCGCCGCCAATTGCAGCAGATCATCTCCGGATTGTCCGACGGCGTGATCCTGGCCGAGGTTGACCAGACCATCCTCTGGGCCAACGAAGCGGCGTTGACCATGCACGGGGTCAGCGAGATCGAGGCGCTGGGGGTCAATACTGCGCAATATGCCAAGCGGTTCGCGCTGCGCTATCGCAACAACCATCCGTTGCCGCTGGACAGCTACCCGCTCAGCCGCGTGGCAGCCGGTGAAGATTTCAGCGATGTGGTGGTGGAAGTCACCCCCGCCGCCGACGAAAACCGTAGCTGGGTGCACCGCTTGCGCAGCCTGGTGCTGACCGACACTCAGGGTGAGCCGGAGCTGCTGGTGCTGATCCTCAGCGATGCCACCGAGTGGGCCAGCGCCGAGCAGCGCTTCGAGAAAACCTTCAACGCCAACCCGGCGCCCGCCGTGATCTGCCGCTTGAGCGACCTGCGCTATATCAAGGTTAACCAGGGTTTTCTGGAAATGACCGGCTACAGCCGCGATCAGGTCATCGGGCGCTCGGTGTATGAACTGGACGTGCTGGAACAGGCCGAGCGCAAGGACCTGGCCATCCAGCGCCTGGGTGAAGGTGCAACCATCCCGCAGATGCAGGCCGAGCTGCGCCTGCCCGAAGGCGGCAGCAAACTGGTGATCGTCGCGGGCCAGCCGCTGGACATGAACGAGGAAGACTGCATGCTGTTTTCCTTCACCGACCTGGAGCCAAGGCGCAAGGCGGAAATTGCCCTGCGCCAGAGCGAGGAACGCTTTGCCAAATCGTTCCGCCTGACGCCGGTGCCGACCCTGGTGTGCAGCGCCGCCAACCGGCAGGTGGTGGATATCAACGAAGCGTTCATGAACATCACGGGCTACACCAGTGAAGAGCTGATCGGCAAGACCATCGAAGACATTCACTTCATCGACAATCCCCAGGCAGGCGCGCAGCTGTTTGCGACGCTGGAAAAAGCCGGCAACCTCGACGGCCTGGACCTCAAGGTGCGCAAAAAAGGCAGCGAGGTGATCGATTGCGTGGTCTCCGCCGACACGGTGCTGATCCAGGATGTGCCGTGCTATTTGCTGGTAATGATGAACATCACCGAACGCAAACGCTCGGAGCTGGAGCTGGTGGCGGCCATCGAGGAAGTGATGCAGGACGCCTCCTGGTTCAGCCAGACGCTGATCGAAAAACTGGCCAACGCCAAGAGTGTCAACAGCCCCAATTTGCCGAACGTGGCCTTCACCGACCTGACGGCCCGTGAGCGCGATGTGCTGGGTTTGATCTGCGAAGGCCTGGCCGACAAGGAGATCGCCTCGCGCCTGAAACTGGCGCCCAACACCGTGCGTAACCACGTGGCCACGGTGTACTCCAAACTGGGGGTGCACAGCCGCAGTGCGGCGATTGTCTGGGCCCGTGAACGCGGGCTGTTCGCCGGGGAACTACGCGTAAAAAGCAAGAAATAAAGTGCAAATGCACTAGTAGGACCGGTGCAAATTCGCCTTATTTGCGTAGATCGAGATGCTTAACCTTGAAGGGTGGGCACAGGGCTTTGAGTCCCGTGCCGTATTGGTTTGATCTCTTGAAGGAATGCACTATGAAAAGCGAACAAGTCAAAGGCGCCGTCGAGAAAGTTGCAGGCAAGGCCCAGGGTTTTCTTGGCGACCTGACCGGTGATGAGCATTTGCAAGCCGAAGGCGTTGCGCGCCAGGCCGCCGGGCAAATGCAGCAGGCCTATGGCGACGCGCTGGATACCGTCAGTGATTTCACCCGCAACAAACCGCTGGCTACCGTCGCTGTCGTCGCCGGTGTAGGCCTGCTGGTGGGCCTGTTGCTGCGCCGTCGTTGAGGAGGCTGAGCAAGATGTTCACCCTTTCTCAACTGCGCAATTGCATCGAAGAAGGCCTGTCGCCGCTGACCTGCGAGTTCACCTTGTGCCGGGACGCTTCACTGACCCTCAAGGTGTTCGACGCCCAGACCGGTCGGGTCGACCTGGTGGTGACCGGGATCAGCACCAACCGGCTGCAGACCCCGCAGGAAGTGGAAAAAATGGTGGAAGAGCTGCGCTACGAATTGCAAAGCAACAACGTCGGCAAGCTCACGTTGGATGATTTGCCTTCAACGACGCACCCATGAAATAGAACACCCCACCACCGACGGTAAACGCCCCCAGCATGTAAAACATGTAGTGGGCCGGCAGGCTGGCCAACACCAGCCCACACAACACCGGCCCCAGCGCGGCGCCCAGGTTGGACAGGTTCTGTGCCCCGTAATACATGCCGCGCAGGTGGTCAGGGGCGATTCGGTCGATAAACATGTACTCGGCCGGAAACACGATAATCTCCCCCACGGTAAATACCGCCATCGCCAGCACCCACCACAGCACGCTGGTGGCCAGGGCAAAGCCGATCACCCCCAGCATAAACATGCCCAGGCCAGCGATCAGCCACTGGCTCAGGTGGCGGTGCGAGATGCGCCGGCCAATCACATACTGCAAGGCAATCACCAGTGCGGCGTTGGTGGTGAGCACGGCGCTGATCACGGTGTAGGTATATTGCGCGGTGGTGGTTGTCACCAGGTACTGCGACAGATACGCCGTGAACTGACCGAACACCACTGCACTGAGCACGCCACCGAAGGTGAAACACACCAGGCGATGGTCGCTCAGCAGCACACGACCGACGGCGAGAAACGCCAGCGGTTTGTGCGTGGCATCGACGCTGGCCAGGCTGCGATCACCCCAGCGCCAGTACAGCAGGAAAAACCCCAGGCCCAGGAGCGCCGAGAGGACGAAAGGCAAGTTGATATCCACCTTGGCCACCATTGCGCCAAAGAACGGGCCGACGGCATAGCCGATATTGGTCAGGGTGTATTTGATGGAAAATACTTCGCTGCGCGCGTCTTCGGGCAGCAAGCTGGCGAAGCCGGCCTTGATGGCGATGTCGATGACCGCATAGGCCAGGTTGATCAGGATCAGGCAGCTGTAGAACAGCCAGATGCCCTGAGCCACGACGGTGCCGATAAACCCCAGCACAAACAGCGCGCTCAAGCCCAACAACAGCCTGTAGCTGTTCACGCGGTCCACCAGAAAACCGCCATACACGCTGAGCAATGAGCCGACAATCAGCGAACTGCCGATCACCAAGCCGACCTGAGTAATGTCGAGGCCGAAGTGACGGGTGAGGTAAATCACCAGGTAGGGAAAGGTAATGGCCTTGGCCAACGTCAGCAGTAACGTGGCGGACAGCAACAGGTTAACGGTGCGCGGGTAGTTTCTGATGGTGGCAAGCATCCTGCTCTCATCCGTTTGAGGTAACGCGACCTGTGGGGGTCGGTTACCTTAACGCAAGACCAGGCAAAAAAGACCGGTCATTTCTTGACGGGCGTGATCTCGAGAATCGTGCCGTTGGTGGTTTTGAGCAGCACGAACTTGTCACCCACGCGGGCCCATTGGCTGTCTTCTTCGGGTTGCTTGAGGCCGCGTTTCTTCCAGTCGCTGACGGCCGATTCCTTGCGCATCAGCATGTCCGGGGCGCGGTCGCCTTCTTTCAAATCGCGCGCGTTGATGCTCGAAGGTTTCACCGTTTCCTGCGGGGTATCACCGGCCTGCACGACAAAGCTGGCGGTGGACAGGCCCGCGGTCAGCAACAGGCAAGCAGCTAGGGTTTTGGACTTCATGGGTGCTCCTTCAATGAATGATGCGTACCCAGGTTCGGACCGCGAGCGCACGGAATCATTCAGCCCGCCTTCAATCCTTGTGGCGAGGGGTTACACCGGCGTGCCTTGATGGAACACCATCCGCCACTGACCTTCTTCCTGCCGCCACACTGAACTGCGCAACGATTGCCCGACGCCTTCGCGGTAACCGCGATAAGTCACCAGCGCCACCCCGTCACTGAGTGCTTTCACCGCAAACTCCGTCATGCGGCGCGCACTGAAAGCCTCATCCTGCAACCCGGCAATCACTTGGGCCTTACTGCCCCAGACATTGCCACTGGCGCCAAATTCGACAAAGTCATCCGCCAGCAAACGTTCAAGCTGCGCGGCATCGCTGCGTGTAGTGCTCTGCTGCAGCGCCTGCTCTAACGAAAACAGATGCGCTTCAAGATCCATCAGCCTTGCCCCCATGAAATTAATCCTGTAATTTTTCATGAAATTTCTCGACATAAATTTCATGAACCAACAACAAGAACTCGCCACCCTGGCCGCGCTGATCCACGACCTGCGCAAACACAAGAAACTCACCCTGGCGCAACTTGCGCAAAAAATCGAGCGCTCGGTGGGTTTCCTGTCTCAGGTCGAACGTGGCCTGTCGCGCCCGACCGTGGCTGACTTGACCGCCATCAGCCACGCCCTCGACGTGCCCACCACGTACTTCTACAGCCTGCCCAAACCCAAGGCGGTGGACTGGGTCACGCGCCCCAACGAGCGACGCACGGTGTACTACGCCAACGGCATCACCGACATCCTGGTCTCGCCGAGCATGAACGGCGCCTTTTCGATGCTCGACAGCCTGCTCGCACCCGGCGCCAACAGCGGTGAACAAACCATGAGCGACCGCGCCGAGCAGGCCGGGTTTGTGCTGGAGGGCGAGTTGACGCTGTGGGTGGAAGGCCAGCCGGACTCGGTCACCCTTGGCCCTGGCGACAGCTTCCACCTGGCCAGTTTCGCCCATTGCCGTTACGCCAACCTGACTGACCTGCCCGCCCGCGTGCTGTGGGTTTACAACTAGGAGCAACACCCGTGAAAAACCAGTCTTCCACATTGCTGGCCGAAGTACGGACCTTTCGCCAGAACCACCCCGAGGTGCGTTACGTCGACCTGATCGCCCTGGACATTCCGGGGCATTTCTACGGCAAGCGCTACCCGGTGGACATGCTGGAAAAGGTCGCCGCAGGCAGCCCGCTGAAGCTGCCCCAAAACGCCGTGCTGCTCGGCGCACAGGGCGGGCTGTTCAAGATTGGTGATTATTGCTTCCACGACGGCGATCCGGACGCCAACCGCCGTCTGGTACCAGGCACGCTCAAGCCGGTGAGTTGGGAGTCGCAGCCGCTGGGGCAGATGCTGATCACCTCGGACGGCACCGAGGCGCCCATCGAGTTCGAACCGCGCGAAGTGCTGGCCAAGGTGCTCGAACGCCTGCAGCACAAGGGCATTCATCCGGTGGTGGCCTTCGAATTGGAGTTCTACCTGTTCGACAAAAAACTCGACAACGGCCTGCCGCAATTCGCCCGCGACCCGCTGAGCGAGGACGCCGATGACCAGCCCAACTTGCATATCGAACGGCTGTCGCGCTTCAGCGAGGTGCTCGACGACATGGCGCAAACCGCCAAGGACCAAGGCATCGATATCACGGTGATCACCGCCGAAATCGGCCCGGGCCAGTTCGAAATCAATTTCGGCCACCTCGATGACGGCCTGCGCGCCGCCGACTGGGCCGCCCTGTTCTGCCGCAGCACGCGTGGCGTGGCGCTCAAGCACGGTTACCGTGCCAGCTTCATGGCCAAGCCTTACCTGCAATTTCCCGGCAGCGGCATGCATGTGCATGTCAGCCTCTACGACGCGGCGGGCAATAACCTGCTCGCCGCGCACCAGCAGCAACCGCTGCGCCATGCCGTGGCCGGGTGCCTGGAATTGCTGCCGCACTGCATGCCGATTTTCTCGCCCAACCACAACGCCTTCCGCCGCCTGGGTGGCACGGTCAACGCGGCGACCCGCGCCAGCTGGGGCTTTGAAGACCGCGATGCGTGCGTGCGCATTCCCCAATCAGACCCGCGCAACCTGCGTATCGAGCACCGCCTGGCCAGTGCGGATGCCAACCCGTATCTGGTTCTGGCGGCGATCCTGGCAGGGCTTGAGCATGGCCTTGAAGCCAGGCAAGAACCCATCGCGCCCTTGAACGAAGACCGCCTCAGCGGCACCGACTTTCCTCTTGAGATGCTCGACGCCGTGCGCGCCATGCAACATCAGCCGGTTGTGCGCGATAAGCTGGGCGCAGAATTTGTCGACGTGTATTGCGAGAACAAACGCCAGGACCATCTGGCTTTTCAACAAGAGATCAACGCGCGGGAATACCGCTGGTTTCTCTAACACTCAGGAAGCACCGATGCCCGAGCAAAGCGCGCCAGCCCTCAAGGAAATCTTCAACGCCGAACGCCTGCAGCACATCGCCCAAGAGATGTCGGCGGTGTACCCGGCGTTCGACGCCAAGGGTTTTTCTCAAGCACGCCAAGGCCGGGCTTGCCGAGTTGTCGGTGATGCAGCGCGTGGCGCGGGTCAGCGACACCCTGCACGCCGTGATAGCGCTGGATTACGCGCAAACACTCAAGCTGCTTTACGCCCTTGCGCCGCGCCTGAACAGCGCGTTTGTGTGCCTGTGCCTGCCGCACTACGTGGCAACTTACGGCCAGGGTGACTTCAGGCGGTCCATGGCCGCGCTCAAGTACTTCACCACTTTTGGCTCTGCCGAATTTGCCATCCGCCCTTTCTTGCTGAACGACTTCCAGCGCACCCTGGCGGTCATGCAGCAATGGTCGCTGGATGCCAACGAACACGTGCGCCGCCTGGCCAGCGAAGGCTCGCGCCCTCGCCTGCCGTGGTCTTTTCGCCTGGCCGAGGTACAGACCAACCCCGCGCTGTGCGCGTCGATTCTCGACAACCTCAACGCCGACAGCAGCCTGTACGTGCGCAAGTCGGTGGCCAACCACCTCAACGACATCACCAAGGATCATCCGGAATGGGTACTCGGCCTGATCGAAGGCTGGAACCTGGACAACCCGCACACCGCCTGGATCGCCCGCCACGCCTTACGCAACCTGATCAAGCAAGGCAACACCCGCGCACTGACGATCATCGGCGCCGGGGCCAAGGCCGAGGTGAAGATTCATCACCTGGCCGTCACGCCAGCCGTGATCAACCTGGGCGAACGGATCACGCTGTCATTGAGCCTCGAATCCACCGCTGCCGCGCCCCAAAAACTGGTGGTGGATTACGCCATCGACTATGTGAAAAGCGCCGGCCACAGTGCGGCCAAGGTGTTCAAGCTCAAGGCATTCACCTTGGGCGCGGGCGAAAACCACAGCATTCGGCGCGAACACCCTATTCGTGAGCTGACCACGCGCAAGCACTACGCGGGCACGCATCGGGTGCATGTGCTGGTCAACGGCGAGCAGCTCGGCAGCGCGGAGTTTGAACTGCTAAAACCCTGACCCAAATCAAGCAAAAGGCTCTAGCACGGGCCTTTCAGCCAGATAAATTGTCGAACAATCCTGGCCTTTGTTGTTGCGATCCATTATCATCCGGCGCCTTCTCACTGCCCGTTGGGTAGTTGTTTCAATGTTTCACCCGAGGCGCCAATGTACCGTTTGCACCGTTTTTCGTTTCACCGCTGTTTGATTGTCATCAGCCTGGGGCTGGTTACCCATCCTGTTAACGCCGCACTCCAACCCATGGCCGAAGCGCCGCTGGCCAGTGACACCGAGCTGCATTGCCACTTCAACCGCGACGCCAGCACCGACTGCACCACCACCCAGCACTACACGATCCTCAAACCCAACGGCCGCGAAATGCTCTCGCGCATTGACTTCGATTACTCCGAAGGCGACACCTTTGAGGTGATCAGCGCGCACTCCACCCAGCCAGGTGCCAAGCCGGTGGCGCTGGACGCCACGCAAATCGACACCCGCACCGCGCCCAACCCGGACCAGGGTTTCAGCCGTGACAAGCAGACCTCCCTGGCCTTCCCGAACCTGCGCGTGGGCACACAGATTCGCTTCACCGTGCGCGAACATCGCGCGGCCAAACCGCTGGTGAGTCAGTTTCACTATGCCCTCACCTTCGGCCCCAGCGCGTTCCGTCGCGACCACGTCAAGGCGCGCTTTACCGCCGAACGGCCGATCCAGTGGCGCAGTGAGCTGTTCGACGGTTTCACCGTAACCCCGTCGGCCAACGGCAAGACGCTGGACGTGGAGCAAAAAGCCCCGACCTACCTCAACTACATCAACGAATCGTCCAGCGCTGCGCTACAGCGCATTCCGCGCCTGGAAGTGGGCAGCACCGTGGATCGCCAGGCGTATTTCGGTGATTTTGCCCAGCGTTACAACCAGATACTTGCCGCCAGGCTGCCTGCGCAAGCCGCCGCGGCAGTGGCTGCAGTCGGCGGCCTGGCGCCGGCAGAACAGGTGGCCGCGCTGATGCAGCACATCAACGATCACTACCGCTACCTGGGCGACTGGCGCGCTACAGAGCGCGGCTACGTGCCGTTCAACCTGGCGGAAATCGAGCAGCACAGTTATGGCGATTGCAAGGACCTCGCGATCCTGCTGACGGCGATGCTCAAGGCCAGCGGCATCAAGGCTGAAACCGCCTGGGTCAGCCGCGGCGACGTGGCATATGCCTTGTTGATTCCCGGCACCAATGCACCGAACCATGCGATCGTGCGCGCCGAAGTGGACGGCCAGGTCTGGTGGCTCGACCCGACCAACCCGGTGTTCGCCCCAGGCCAGACCTTGCCCGACATCCAGGACCGCTGGGTGCTGGTCAACAATGCTCAGGGCCACGTGCGCGAAGAACAGATCCCGCTGGAACGCCCCGAAACCGCCCTGCGTCTGGACAAACAGGTGCACTTCGACAAACAGGGCAATGGTGCCACCCAGGCGACCATCACCTTCAGCCGCCTGCCGCTGATGCAAATGAGCGTGGATGACCGCCAACAAGGCACCACTGCCACCGACCAGAACCTCTGCGCGCACTTTGGCAACGAGATCAGCGACTGCCAGATCACCCGCCAACCCACAGCCCTTGTGGTGCACGACGGCTACGCTGTTCACGCTACCCTGAACGACCAGCGTGCCCTGGAAAAACTCGCGAATGACTACGTCTATACCGATGAGTCACTCAACGGGCGCTGGGATGGTTTCATCAACTACCGCCGTCACAATCAACAGGCCGACCTGTACCTGGGCAACCCGCAGACCTACGACTACAGCTTCACGCTGACTGGCGCGAAGATGGAAAAAGCCATCCCCGGCTGCCAGGTGCGCTCGCCCTGGTACGACCTGGACCTGGACGGCACGCGCACGGACAACGGGCTGCGTTATCACTATCGCCTGAGCCAGAAAACGCGTTGGCTGACTCACGCCGAGGTCGCCAGCGAAGCGTTTGGCAAAATGATTGACGAGGCGCGCACGTGTGCCGAACAGGTGCATCAGGTGGTAAAGCTCTGACGGCAGCGTAAACGCAAATCCAATATGGGCGCTGGCTTGCCTGTGATGGCATCCACTGGTCATGCCTGATCGACCGAGGTGTTTGCATCGCAGGCAAGCCAGCTCTCACACGTGGATCTCATGCCATCAGAGGGATGCCGTGTTGCAGGCAAGCGCCGCTCCCCACAGGTGTGATCCGGTTTCTTCAGCTGGATTCGCCGAGCAGCAACCCCTGCTCCCTTGCGCACAACTCCACCACGTAATCCCACAACACCCGCAGCCGTACCGATTTGTGCAGCTCCCGGCGTGAGCTGATCCAGTAGCTGCGCTGAATGCCCTCCGTCGGCAACAACGCCACCAGGTCCGGATCACCCGCCGCCATAAAGCACGGCAACACAGCGATGCCCAACCCCGAGCGCGCCGCCTGGTGCTGGGCGATCACGCTGGTGCTGTGGAACACCACTTTGGGGTTGCGGCAGAAGCTGCTGAGGAATTTGAGTTCCTGGCTGAACAGCAAGTCATCCACGTAGTCGATCCACGCATGCACGGCCAGGTCTTCGCGCTTTTCAATCGGCGGGTTGCGGTCCAGATACGCGCGGCTGGCATACAGCGCGAGGCGGTAGTCGGTGAGTTTGCGCGTGACAAGCTGGTCGACGCTGGGGCGTTCGAGGTGAATGCTGATTTCCGCTTCCCGGTTCAGAATACTGACAAAGCGCGGCACGGCCACCAGTTCGACTTCCAAGCCTGGGTAACGCTCAAACAGCCCGCCCATGCGGCTGGCAAGAAACATCACGCCTAGCCCTTCGGCCACGCCGAGGCGGATCTTGCCCAGGGGCGCGGCGCAATGGGTGAGTTCGTCTTCGGCCAGCAACGCGACGTTTTCCATGGCCTCAGCGTGTTTGAGCAGGGCTTCGCCGGACGGCGTCAGCTCGTAGCCCTGTGCGTGCTGCACAAACAGCGCAGTCCCCAGGCTCTTTTCGATGGCCTCGATATGCCGGGCGACGGTGGCGTGCGTGGTTTTCAGGCGCTGGGCAGCGGTGAGCAAGCGGCCGCTGCGTTGCAATTCGAGAAAGAACCGCAGGTCGTTCCAGTCGAACATATCGCCTCCCTTGCGTGGACAGTCAGTAGTTGCGCTCATGTCAGTGGTTACAGGCACTGTTTAAAAACGCACAGCAGCTGGGTAAAAACTAACATTTTTAAGACGAAAACTAACAACTAGGATGGAGCCAATAAGAAAAACAAGCGAGGCCTCAGATGCCCATTGCAGCTGCTGAATACGATTACGTGGTAGTAGGCGCCGGCCCCGCAGGCTGTCTGCTGGCCAATCGACTGTCCGCCAACCCCGCCCACCGCGTGCTGCTGCTTGAAGCTGGCGGCCGCGACAATTACCCCTGGATCCATATTCCCGTCGGCTACCTGTTCTGCATCGGTAACCCACGCACCGACTGGTGCTTCAAGACCGAAGCCCAGGAAGGCCTGCAAGGCCGTGCGTTGAGTTACCCACGCGGCAAGGTGCTGGGTGGCTGCTCATCGATCAACGGCATGATCTACATGCGCGGCCAGGCCCAGGATTACGACGGCTGGGCGGCCGAGGGCAACCCGGGCTGGGCCTGGAAAGACGTGCTGCCACTGTTCAAACAAAGCGAAAACCACTTCGCCGGCGGTTCGCAATTTCACAGCGACGGCGGCGAGTGGCGCGTGGAGCAACAGCGCCTGCACTGGCCGATCCTGGATGCCTTTCGCGATGCAGCGGCGCAAAGCGGCATCGCGCCGATCAGCGACTTCAACACCGGCGATAACGAGGGCTGCGGCTATTTCCAGGTCAATCAGAAGGCCGGCGTGCGCTGGAATGCGGCCAAGGCGTTTCTCAAGCCGATCCGCCAGCGGCCCAACCTCAACGTGCTGACCGAGGTCGAAGTGGACCGCGTGGTGCTGGAAAACGGCCGAGCCTCCCAGGTGCTCGGGCGTCAGAACGGCCAGCAGATGAGCTGGAAAGCGCGCAAGGAAATCGTGCTGTGCGCCGGTTCCGTGGGCTCGCCGGGCATCCTGCAACGCTCGGGGATCGGCCCTGCCAATGTGCTCAAACCATTGGGCATCGACGTGGTGCATGAGCTGCCCGGCGTGGGCGGCAACCTGCAGGACCATCTGCAACTGCGCCTGATCTACAAACTGGAAAACGCGCGCACCCTGAACCAGATCGCGGGCACCCTGTGGGGCAAAATGGGCATGGGCCTACGCTACCTGTATGACCGCAGCGGCCCGCTGTCGATGGCGCCCAGCCAGCTCGGCGCGTTTGCCCGCTCCGGCCCCGAACAAACCTCGGCCAACCTTGAATACCATGTGCAACCGCTGTCACTGGAGCGTTTTGGCGAGCCGTTGCATGCGTTCCCGGCGTTTACCGCCTCGGTCTGCGACCTGCGCCCGCACAGTCGTGGCCGTATCGACATTCGCTCGGCCAACCCGGCAGATACGCCGTTGATTCGGCCCAACTACCTCAGCCATCCGCAAGATTTGCGCGTGGCCGCCGACGCGATTCGCCTGACGCGCCGCATCGTCGCCGCACCCGCCTTGAGCCAGTTCAAGCCGGTGGAGTACCTGCCGGGCGATTCATTGCAGACCGAGGCGCAACTGCACGAAGCCGCCGCGCGCATCGGCACGACGATTTTCCATCCGGTGGGCACCTGCCGCATGGGCAGCGACAAAGACGCTGTGGTCGATGCCCAACTGCGCGTACATGGCGTGCCGGGTTTGCGCATCGCCGATGCTTCGGTGATGCCACGCATCACGTCAGGTAACACCTGCTCACCTACACTGATGATTGCGGAGAAAGCTGCGCAGTTGATCCTTTCGCCGAACACAAGGAATCTTGCCCCGGAAAGAGAAATGACCACACCCGCGTGACCTGTAGGTGTCCGGCTGGCCGGCCGCCTACAGAGAGACAACCGGCGCCGAGGTTGGCGCCGACAGTGGAACAACAATAAATAATCACTGTGAGGGTTACCCGATGTCAGAACATGCTCAACCCCTGGGCTCGGCCGTTCGTGCGAGCACCGGCAGCGAATCAAGAAAAGTCATCTTCGCCTCGTCTCTGGGGACGGTGTTTGAGTGGTATGACTTTTTCCTCTACGGCGCTCTGGCGGCCGTGATCAGCAAACAGTTCTTTGCCGGGGTCAACGACACCACGGCGTTTATCTTTGCCTTGATGGCCTTCGCGGCAGGCTTTGTGGTGCGGCCGTTCGGCGCGCTGGTGTTTGGTCGCCTGGGTGACATGATCGGGCGCAAGTACACCTTTCTCGTCACCATCATCCTGATGGGCGTGGCGACGTTTTGTGTCGGGCTGCTGCCGACCTACGCCAGCATTGGCATTGCCGCGCCGGTCATCCTGATCGTGCTGCGCATGTTGCAGGGCCTGGCGTTGGGCGGTGAGTACGGCGGCGCAGCCACCTATGTGGCCGAGCACGCGCCGGCCGGCAAACGCGGCCTGCACACCAGCTGGATTCAATCCACCGCCACCCTCGGCCTGCTGCTGTCGCTGCTGGTGGTGCTGGCTTGCCGTTACTTCACCGGCGACCAGTTCGAAGTCTGGGGCTGGCGGATTCCGTTCCTGTTTTCCATCGTGCTGCTGGGCATTTCCACCTGGATCCGCATGAGCCTGCACGAGTCGCCGGCGTTCCTGAAAATGAAAGAGGAAGGCAAGGCCAGCAAGTCGCCGATCCGCGAGTCGTTCGGCAAATGGGAAAACCTCAAGGTGGTGCTGATCGCGCTGTTCAGCATCAACGGTGGGCAAGCGGTGACGTTCTACGCGGCGCAGTTCTATGTGCTGTTCTTCCTCACCCAATTCCTGAAAATGGACCCTGCGCTGGCCAACATGCTGCTGATTATCAGCGTAGTGATCGGCGCGCCGTTTTTTATCCTGTTTGGCTGGCTATCGGACAAAATCGGGCGCAAACCGGTGCTGATGCTCGGTCTGCTGCTGGCGACCGCCCTGTACTTCCCGATCTTCAAGGGCCTGGCGCATTACACCAACCCGGCGATGGACCAGGCCAGCCATCAGGCGCCGATTACCGTGCTGGCCGACCCGGCCACGTGCACCTTCCAGTTCGACCCGGTGGGCAAGGCGCGTTTTGACAGCCCGTGCGACAAGGTCAAGACCTTTCTGGTCAAGCAAGGCCTGCCGTACAGCAGTTCTGCGGCGCCGGCCGGCAGCCCGGTGCAGGTAAGCGTGGGTGACGTGCGCATCGACGGTTACGACGAAGCGGCCCTGCGCGGTGCGGTGACACTCGCCGGCTACCCGACTTCGGCGGATGTGGCACAGGTCAACAAGGTCATGGTGGTGGTGCTGATCGTGGTGCTGATCCTGATCGCCGCCATGTGCTACGGCCCACTGGCAGCGTTGATGGTGGAACTGTTCCCGACGCGTATCCGCTACACCTCGATGTCGCTGCCCTATCACATCGGTAACGGCTGGTTTGGCGGTTTCCTGCCGACTGTGTCATTTGCCCTGGTGGTGTACACCGGCGACATTTTCTATGGCCTGTGGTACCCGGTGGTGGTGACCGGCGTGAGTCTGATTGTGGGGTTGTTCTGCCTCAAGGAAACCCGACATGTGGACATCAATAACAACTGATCTTCACGACGCCTGAGCCCCCTTGTGGGAGCGGGCTTGCCCACAAAGGCGGTGTGCCAGTCGACACATTCGTTGACTGATCCACCGCTTTTGCGAGCAAGCCCGCTCCCACTTTTGTTTTGTGGCACTCACACACTTTGCTGTACATCCATACAGATAATGGTTGCTCAAATCCCTCTGACTCAGCATCCTGCAAGGCATCAACCCGATCTGATGTGATGACCATGCGGCTGTACCTCTGTGAAAAACCCTCCCAGGCCAAGGATATCGCGGCCGTGCTCGGCGCCAGCCGGCGCGGCGACGGTTGCTGGCTGGGCAATGGGGTCACAGTCACCTGGTGCATCGGCCACCTGCTGGAAACCGCCCCGCCCGACGCCTACGACGCCAAATACAAGCGCTGGGTGCTGGCCGATCTGCCGATCGTCCCGGAAAAATGGAAGATGCAGGTCAAGCCCAAGACTGCCAGCCAGTACAAGGCGGTCAAGCGTTTGCTGGGAGAAGCCCAGGACCTGGTGATCGCCACCGACGCCGACCGTGAGGGCGAGATGATCGCCCGGGAGTTGGTCGAGCATTGCCGTTATCGCGGCCCGATCCAGCGGCTATGGCTGTCGGCGCTGGATGACGCCTCCATTCGCAAAGCCCTGGCCGCGCTCAAGCCGGGCGCCGAAACCTTCAGCCTGTACCACTCGGCGCTGGGTCGCTCGCGCGCCGACTGGCTGATCGGCATGAACATGAGCCGTCTGTTTACTTTGCTTGGGCGCCAATCCGGCTATCAAGGCGTGTTGCCGGTGGGCCGGGTGCAAACGCCAACCTTGCGCCTGGTGGTGGACCGCGACCGCAGCATCGCCGACTTTGTGCCGGTGGCTTATTGGGCCATCGATGTCGATCTGCGCCATGAGCGCATGACCTTCACCGCCCAATGGCGCGCCGCGGATGATGCGTGTGACGACCAGGGCCGCTGCCTCAACCCGCAGGTGGCCCGCGACGCTGCCGATGCCATGCGCAACGCCGCCACTGCGCGGCTGGTGAAGTTGCGCACCGAGCGCATGCGCGAGGTGGCGCCCCTGCCCTTCGATCTTGGCACCCTGCAGGAAATCTGCTCCAAAAAACTGGGGCTCGGTGCCCAGGAAACCCTGGATATCGCCCAGTCACTCTACGAAACCCACAAGGTCATCACCTACCCGCGCAGTGATTGCGGCTACCTGCCGTTGAGCCAGCACAGCGACGCGCCGAAAATTTTAGCTGCGCTGGGGCGCGCGGACCCGGCAGTGAATGAACTGATGCCGCATATCGATCCCCAGCGCCGTTCACGGGCCTGGAACGACGCCAAGGTCAGCGCGCACCATGGCATCATTCCCACCGGGGCCGGTAAGGATGTGGGGCAGCTCACCGGTAAATACCGTGCGGTCTACACCCTGATCCGCGCACGTTACCTGGCCCAGTTCCTGCCTAATCATGAATACGATCGCACCCAGGCGGATTTCGACTGCGCAGGCCAAGCGCTGCGCGCGGTCGGCAAGGTGGTCATCGAGCCGGGCTGGAAGCGCGCGCTGCCCGAAGCGCTGGCCCCGGCAAAGGGGCGCGAGGCACCCGCGCCGCAAGCCTTGCCGGCGTTGGCGCAGGGCCAGGACTACGCGGTGGCCAAGGTCAATCTCAAAGACCTGTGGACCCAACCGCCCAAACCATTCACCGAAGGCGACCTGATCAAGGCGATGAAAAACGTCGCCAGGTTGGTGGAAGACCCACTGCTCAAGCAAAAACTCAAGGACACCACCGGCATCGGCACCGAGGCCACCCGCGCCGGAATTATCCAGGGGCTGTTGGACCGTGGTTACCTGATCAAAAACGGTAAGTCACTCTCGGCCACTGCGGCCGCATTCAGCCTGATCGACGCCGTACCTCGAGCCATTGCCGACCCAGGCACCACTGCGATCTGGGAACAGGCGCTGGACATGGTGCAAAGCGGTGAAATGAGCCTGGAAGAATTCGTCGCCAAGCAGGCGGCGTGGATGAGCAAGCAAGTGGCGCGCTGCAATGGTATGCGCATGACCATCACCGGCCCAGCCAGCCCGGCAGGTCGAGGCGCCACGCCATGGAAAAAGAAACGCAAGACGGCGCCACGCAAGACAACGGCCGGTGCCAAGCGGGGGAAAAAGCCGACAAATGCCGGCTGAAAGACGAAAAAATCCAGCGAATGACGTTTTTCGACGGGTTTAACGCCGCTTTGGACCTTGCAGCCCCGTAGCCCGTCTAGGATTCTGTAAGGGACCTGCTGACTTCCTAACAACAACACCGGAGTGGCCGCCATGAAAACCGTCGCACAAGTGCTCAAAGCCAAGGACCAGAAGAATCAGGAGGTTCACACCATCAAGTCGCACCAGACGGTGATGGAGGCATTGATCCAGATGGCTGCCAAAAACGTCGGGGCCTTGCCGGTTGTGGACGAAGGCAAAGTCGTGGGAGTGATCAGTGAGCGCGATTACGCGCGCAAGTTGATCCTCAAGGGGCGTTCTTCCGCGACCACTGCTGTGAGTGAAATCATGAGTTCGCCAGTGATTACCGTCGATACTCACCAGAGCGTCGAAAAGTGCATGAACATCATGACGGACGGTCACCTGCGCCACCTGCCCGTGGTCGAAGATGGCAAGCTGATCGGCTTGTTGTCCATCGGTGACCTGGTCAAGGAAGCCATTGCCGAGCAGGCTGACTTGATCAAACAACTGGAGCAGTACATCCGCGGCGAATAGGGGACCCCATGCTCGACACGCTGGAACATCAAGAAGACCACCTCGATACCCTGCACCGGGCGATGGCTGAGCAGCGCTTTGTGGTGCTGACCGGTGCGGGCATCAGTACGTCGTCGGGCATTCCTGATTATCGCGACAGCGAAGGTGTGCGTCGGGGCAAGGCGCCGATGATGTACCAGGAATTCCTGGCCACGCCGCAAGCGCGGCGCCGCTACTGGGCGCGGGCAATGCTGGGTTGGCCACGGGTGCGCGTGGCGCAGCCGAACAAGGCTCACCTGGCGCTGGCCACGCTGCAACAACGCGAGCGCATTAGCGGACTGATCACGCAGAACGTCGATACCTTGCATGACCAGGCCGGTAGCCAGGATGTGATCGAGCTGCATGGAAGTCTGCATCGAGTGCTGTGCCTGGATTGCCAACAGCGCAGCGAGCGCGATGTGATCCAGCGGGTGATGGAAGATCAGAACCCCTACCTGGCCGGCGTCGATGCCGTGCAAGCGCCCGATGGCGATACGCTGCTCGACCCTGCCTTTGAAGAACGCTTCCAAGTTCCCCACTGCCCGCACTGCAATGGCCAACGGTTGAAGCCCGACGTAGTGTTTTTCGGTGAGAACGTCGCCCAGGCCACAGCGGCCAAAGCAATGGCGGCGGTGCAGCAGGCTGAAGGGCTGCTGGTGGTGGGCTCATCGCTGATGGCCTATTCGGCATTTCGCCTGTGCAAGGCGACGGTGGAGCAAGGCAAGCCGGTGATTGCCATCAACCTGGGCAAGACACGCGGGGATGAGCTGTTGCAGGTCAAGATCGAGGCGTCCTGTGAGCGGTTGTTGCCGTTGCTGGTCAAGCGATTGATCCAGTAACACCGCCACAAACCAACAATGAACAGGGTTGTATGTGGGAGCGGGCTTGCTCGCGAAGGCGGTGCGTCAGTCAAAAGCGCTCCGGCTGACCCACTGCCTTCGCGAGCAAGCCCGCTCCCACAGGTTTCCATACTGAATTGATGACATCGCCCCTTCGACCAACCGCACAAAAAATGACGCCCAAGTCACGTTTTTCCGCATTACCCCGCCCCCACAACAATTTATGTAGTGCTCAAAAAAAATCACTACATAATCGTTGACGTAACCTTTTTACCCTTGCATTATCGAGACGTCTCCCGGATCGGGAGCGTTGGTAACACGTGTTTTGAACAAGCTCGTCTGACCGCCGAGCTGTTTTTCCGGATGTGCTCTGCCCACAAGGCAGATTGATGAAACTGACCGGCCCGCAAGGATCGGTACAAGAAGCTAAAACGCTGCTTGTCTTCGCGATGAAACCATTGCGTAGCCGTTCATCAGCAAGACTACATGCATCAGGTTCAAGACCCTGCCCGTATTCGGCAGACAGTCACTGACGCCCGGCTTTCAAGCCGGAGACAACTAAGCAGTTTTAACGGAATCAACTGATAGATCGCCAACTGGTCAAGGGGCTTACATTATGAATCTGAACAACCAACCAACTATCGATGAATTGGCTGAGATGTTCGCAGCGCAGAAAGACACACTCGACGACCATATTCTGTGGGTCGAAAAATCGGGTCAAGTCCATATCGACTGCGTGGCGCCCCATACCCTTGAGGAAGAGTTCGATAAAAACAACCGCAACCTGGCGGCGCGCCTGAAAATGTATCGCCGCGGCCAGGGTTATGTTGGCAAGAAAGCGGCTGCCGATCAAAACTTTATCGAGCAGGTATTCGACACACTTAACAATGCCTGGGCATCTTTCAAAGACAGCTCGACCGTTAAGGTAATCGACCGCTATTACTAAGTGATATTCGACAACTAGTGGGCGCTGGCTCGTCGGCGATGGCGGTTTAATATTCAACACTGATGTTGAGTTTTAAATAGCCATCGTCGACGAGCCAGCGCCCACATTTGTTTTGCGTCGTGATCAAAACGATGGGAATCGGCCTTTGGCGGCCTCATCGCGAAAAATATCGAACAAGACCTGCGCAGCTGCCGACAATTCATGGCCTGGCTTGGTCAACACACCAATCGGTCGCTCGATCACTGGATCGCTCAACGTGATGCAATAGGCGCCCGCCTCTTCCATCTGTTTCGCGCACAACGCGGGTACGGCGCTGACGCCAAGGCCATTGGCAACCATCTTGCCCACCGTCGCCAATTGATGGCTCTCCAGCGCCACCGGCAATTTCATCTGCAACGCGCCCAGGTGCTCCTCAAGCATCACCCGTACCGTGGAAGGCCGCTGCAGGGTAATGAACGGCTGCTCCAGCAAGGTTGGCCAGTCGATTTCGCTTCGCTGGGCCAACGGTGAATCTCCCGGCACTACCGCAATAAACCGGTCCAGATACAACGGGGTGAACGCCAGAGACGAACCCTCGGACGGCTCGAACGCCACGCCCAGTTCCACCTGACGGTCACGCACCATCTCCAGCACCTGCTCGTTGATCAGGTCATGCACCGTCACGTTCACTTGCGGGTAACGGGCGCGGAATATCTTCAGGATCGGTGGCAGCAAGTTGCCCGCAAACGACGGCATCGCCGCCACAGTGACCCGGCCACGCTGGAGGGTGAAACGCTGGCGCAGCTCGTCCTCGGCGTTGTCCCAATCGGCGATCAAGCGACGCGCCAGAGGCAACAACGACTCACCTTCAGGCGTCAGCGCGACATTGCGCGTATTGCGGCTGAACAAGCGCCCGCCTAACCCCTCCTCCAGCCCTTTGATGGTCAGACTCAGCGCCGATTGAGAGAGGTGCAGGCGTTCGCAAGCAGCGGCGAAACTCAGGCTCTGGGCCACGGCGAGAAAGGCACGCATCTGTTTAACGGTCATAGGAAGCTCCACGCTGCCAGTCGGATGCTGCAAGTGAGGTTGCCGCATGTCTATGCTTGAAGCTTGCGGCTTAAAACCGATTATGCTGTTTTTCAAACCAATCAACCTTAAAAAACAACTTAACAAATCAATCCGACGGCGCAACACTCGTGTCATTGGCTGGCCCACACACAATAAAAGAGGTGCATATGGCAGGTTTCGATAAACGCGTGGCGTCCTATGAAGAAGCACTGGCAGGCCTGGAAGACGGGATGACCGTGCTCTCCGGTGGTTTTGGCCTGTGCGGCATTCCGGAAAACCTCATTGCCGAGATCAAGCGCAAAGGCACCCGCGACTTGACGGTGGTTTCCAACAACTGCGGCGTCGATGGGTTTGGCCTCGGCGTGCTGCTGGAAGAAAAACAGATCAGCAAAGTGATCGCGTCCTACGTCGGTGAAAACGCCCTGTTCGAGAAGCAACTGCTCAGCGGCGAAATCGAAGTGGTACTGACGCCCCAAGGCACCCTGGCAGAAAAAATGCGCGCAGGCGGTGCTGGCATCCCGGCCTTCTTCACGGCCACCGGCGTCGGCACCCCTGTCGCCGAAGGCAAGGAAACCCGCGAATTCAATGGCCGCCCCTACCTGATGGAAGAGTCCATCACCGGCGACTTCGCCATCGTCAAAGGCTGGAAAGCCGACCATTTCGGCAACGTCATCTATCGCCACACCGCCCAGAACTTCAACCCGCTGGCTGCCACCGCCGGCAAGATCACCGTGGTCGAAGTTGAAGAAATTGTCGAACCGGGCGAGCTGGACCCGGCGCAGATCCACACTCCAGGCATCTACGTCGACCGGATCATCTGCGGCACCTTCGAGAAGCGCATCGAACAGCGCACTGTCCGCAAATAATCCGCCAGCCCAAATAATAAGGAGACAAACAATGGCCCTTACCCGCGAACAAATGGCTCAACGCGTCGCACGTGAAATGCAGGACGGTTTCTACGTCAACCTCGGCATCGGCATTCCGACCCTGGTGGCCAACTACATTCCCGAAGGCATGGAAGTGATGCTGCAGTCGGAAAACGGCCTGCTCGGCATGGGCCCGTTTCCTACCGAAGAAACCATCGATGCCGACATGATCAACGCCGGCAAGCAGACCGTGACTGCGCGCATTGGCGCCTCGATCTTCTCCTCCGCCGAGTCCTTCGCGATGATTCGCGGGGGCCACGTCGACCTCACCGTGCTCGGCGCGTTTGAAGTGGACGTACAAGGCAACATCGCCTCGTGGATGATTCCCGGCAAACTGGTCAAGGGCATGGGCGGCGCCATGGACCTGGTGGCCGGTGCAGAAAACATCATCGTGATCATGACCCATGCGTCCAAGGACGGTGAGTCCAAGTTGCTCAGCCAGTGCAGCCTGCCGCTGACCGGCGCCAAGTGCATCAAGCGTGTATTGACGGACCTGGCTTACCTCGAGATCGAAAATGGCGCTTTTGTCCTCAAGGAACGCGCACCTGGCGTCAGCGTTGAAGAGATTGTGAGCAAGACCGCCGGTAAACTGATCGTCCCGGACCACGTTCCAGAAATGCACTTCCAGTGAGGACAGATTCCATGCAAGACGTCGTGATTGTTGCTGCCACCCGCACCGCCGTGGGCAGCTTTCAAGGTTCGCTGGCCAGTATCCCGGCACCGGAACTGGGCGCGGCCGTGATCCGTCGCCTGCTGGAGCAGACCGGCCTGGACCCGGCTCAAGTGGATGAAGTCATCCTCGGCCAGGTACTCACCGCAGGCAGCGGCCAGAACCCTGCGCGCCAGGCCTCGATACTCGCCGGTCTGCCCCACGCCGTGCCGGCCCTGACCCTGAATAAAGTCTGCGGCTCGGGCCTCAAAGCCCTGCACTTGGGCGCCCAGGCCATCCGTTGCGGCGACGCCGAGGTGATCATCGCCGGCGGCATGGAGAACATGAGCCTGGCGCCGTACGTATTGCCCGCTGCACGCACCGGACTGCGCATGGGCCATGCCAAAATGCTCGACAGCATGATCACCGACGGCCTGTGGGATGCGTTTAACGACTACCACATGGGCATCACTGCCGAGAACCTGGTAGACAAGTACGGCATCAGCCGTGAAGCCCAGGATGCTTTCGCCGCTGCCTCCCAGCAAAAAGCCGCTGCGGCTATTGAAGCAGGTCGGTTTGTTGATGAGATCACCCCGGTCCTGATCCCCCAGCGCAAAGGCGACCCAGTGGCCTTCGCGGTCGATGAACAACCACGCGCCGGCACCACCGCCGAATCCCTGGCCAAGCTCAAACCCGCATTCAAGAAAGACGGCAGTGTCACCGCCGGCAACGCTTCCAGCCTCAACGACGGCGCCGCTGCAGTGTTATTGATGAGCGCCGATAAGGCCAAAGCCCTCGGCCTGCCTGTACTGGCGCGTATCGCCAGCTACGCCAACGCCGGCGTCGACCCGGCGATCATGGGCATCGGCCCGGTGTCGGCCACTCGCCGCTGCCTGGACAAGGCCGGCTGGAGCCTGGGCGACCTGGACCTGATCGAAGCCAACGAAGCCTTTGCCGCGCAATCTTTGGCGGTGGGCAAAGAGCTGGAGTGGGACGCTGAGAAGGTCAATGTCAATGGCGGTGCCATCGCCATCGGCCACCCGATCGGTGCCTCGGGTTGCCGCGTGCTGGTGACATTGCTGCATGAAATGATCAAGCGCGACGCCAAGAAAGGCCTGGCGACGCTGTGCATCGGTGGCGGTCAAGGTGTAGCCCTCGCCCTCGAACGCAGCTGATCCAAAGAGCAACAGAAGCAAAGGCTCGGTTCCACGAAAACCGGGCCTTTTCTTTTTTAAGCCGTCCCCATGAAAAACCACCGTCCAACTGTGGGACCTGGCTTGCCTGCGATAGCGGGTCGACCGTTGGCAAATGTGCTGGCTGACCCTGCGCTTTCGCAGGCAAGCCAGCGCCCACAATGATCTCTATTATTAGTCCGTGCGTGGCACCGCAAACACGGCAGTCGCTCGCGCCACGACATTCTCCCCCACCTGCAAGCTCACCGTGGCAAACGCCATCTGCCGCCCGCGTTTGTGATGTTCCAACCGCACCACAATCCAGTCGCCCACCTGCACCGGCCCCAGGTAATCCAACGTCATGCTCGCGGTAATCAACGGCAACGGCGGCTCACTGGAAAACGCCATCGCATAACCCATGCCGACATCCGCCAGGGTCGCCAACACCCCGCCATGCACCGTGCCGCGCCCATTCGCGTGGCGGTTATCGGAGCGCAGGCCTATTTCCAGATCCAGGCCTTCGCCCCGGCAATAAGCTGGGCCCAGCAAGTCGAGCAGCGGGCTACTGCGCGGCAGCGAAACAAACCCTTCGGGCACGGCGTAGGCAGTCATGGCAAATTCATCCTTGGCGTAAGGTCTGAGGTGTACGCCCCGCCCTCTGCGGAGGCCATCATCATCAGTCACGCAAATCCTGCGCGATGCTTTGCGTAAATCCGCCAGACCCGCTTTAATCGCGGGCAATTTCCCCTGCATATCCAAGGAACAGCAATGCGCCACCTGGACGGCACAACACAACCGCTTCTTTTGATCTTGCTGGCCGCACTGGCCTTGGCCGGCTGTTCGCCCAAGGAGCACTCCCGTGCCACTGTCATCAACGGCGAACAAGGCCGAGCCGGCGCGCAATTGGCTTATGAGCACAAGCTGACCCTGGCGCTGCCCGGCGCCCTGCTTGCACCGCGCATGCAGGCCACCCGCGAGGCCTGTGAGTCGGCACGCTTTGGCGCCTGCAATATTCTGGGCATCACCGAAGATGGCAACGGTGGCGAGATCATCCTGCGCATTGCACCCACCGGCGTGGAGCCGATGGTCGCGCTGGCCGCAGAAGGTGGAACACTCGGCCAGCGCATCACCACCGCCGAAGACCTTGCTGACGCGGTCGCCGATGTGCGCCGTCGCCAGGATCGCCTGCAAGCCCAGCAACAGCGCCTCGATGAGCTGGCCAAGCGCAAGGACATCAGCGTCAGCGACCTGATCGCTTTAACCAAGGAGCAGGCGGGCGTTGAAAACGAACTGCAGGCACTCGCCCAGGTCGCCGCCGGCCAACAACGCCGCCTTGATACTAACCGCGTGACCCTGAATTTCCGTTCCTCCGATGGCGCGAACCAGCAGTCACGCTTCAGCCGGATCTTCCGCAACCTGGGCGACAACCTGGTGGACGGCACGGCAGATGCACTGGAACGCGCCAGCTATGTACTGCCGTTCGTGATCCTGGCATTTCCGGTGATGTGGTTGTGGGTCTGGTTATGGCGCCGGTTTGTGGTGGCTGGCAGGCGTACTGCTGCAAACGAGCTTTCTGTGGCGAGCGGGCTTGCCCCGCATTCGGCTGCCAAGCAGCCCCAGAACCAGGCACCGAGTGATGACTGACACACTGCGTTCTACTTGACAGGGGGCTGCTTCGCAGCCCAACGCGGGGCAAGCCCGCTCGCCACAGCAAGCCGCTCGCCACGACACGCCCGCCAGCGATAATCAGCGCTTCATGCAGCGCTGATACCGATCATCCACGCGCTTGGCGAACCACGCGGTGGTCAGGTTGCGAGTGATCTTCGGGCTCTTCAACACGATGCCCGGCAGTATCGCCCGTGGTATTGGCTTGCCGGCCGCTTTATCAGCCAGCGCGTACACGCGTTTGTAGAGGGTGGTCTCCTCAAAGTCCAATTGCTCACCCTTCTCCAACTGGCTCCGGATGGTCGGATTGCGCATGTCCAACTTGGCCCCCAGGGAGCGCACCGCCAACTCAGTGGTGCCCGGCAACAATGAGCCATAGCGAATCAAGTCGCCATCCAACGCCAGCTCGGTGCCAGCAATGCGGCTGACGGCAGCCTGGAACGCAGCGTTGCGGCTGGCGTACCAACCGGCGTTGAAGTCAGCAAAGCGGTACAGCGGCTGGTCATAACTGACCGGGTAGCCCAGCAAGTGGGCGATGCCGAAATACATGCCGCCGCGCCGCGTGAAGACTTCACGGCGAATCGTGCCGTCCACCGTGTAGGGATAACCCCGCGCCTGTTTCTGTGCAAAGTCGATGCTGACTTGCATCGGGCCTGCGGTATGCACCGGGTTGAAACCGCCAAATAAGGTATTACCCAGAGGCACCACGCTGATGAAATCGTCAAAGATTGCGCTCAGGTCCTTCTCCGTGCGTGCAGCACTCAAACGCTCGGCGTAGGACTTACCGGTAGGCGAGCGCAATTGCAGTGCGCTGCGCACCACAAAGGCCGGCACATGGACCTTGCCGGCACGGCGCAGGATTTCATCCTGGGCGATCTTGCCCATGTTTGGCACCGGCGGGTCGACCTGGTAGGTGGACTCTTGCTCGGTGACTGCCAGCACAGCACAGATATTTTCGGTGCTGGGGTAGATTTTCTGAGTGTCGAAGGCGGTGTAGATGTCTTGTGCCCAGCCACCGCGGTCCGGCACCGTCGCCGGCAGCAGGCGCACGATCTGCGCTTTCACCTCGGCCTCGCTACGCTCCGGCTGTTGCGGACTGCGTGAAGTGGAGCAACCGGCCAGCACCAGCAACGTGGTGAGGCACAGGATCAGGCGGCTTGAATACATGGGGCTTCCTTGGGTAACGACGGGCCGGACATTGCGGATATCGACAGGTAAGTCTAACCGGGGTTCGCCGACCTGCCGCACTCGCCAATCCCAAACTAACGTGACAGGATCTGTCATCGACCATTCCTACAAGGAGTTTGAATGCCATGCTCAGTGTGAACTTCCTCGTCACCTGCCTGATCGTCGTGCTGATCCCCGGCACCGGTGTGATCTTTACCGTCTCCACCGGCCTCACCGCCGGCAAGCGCGCCAGCGTATTTGCTGCGCTGGGTTGTACCGCAGGCATCCTGCCCCACTTGCTGGCATCGGTGCTCGGCCTCTCTGCCCTGCTGCACACCAGCGCGTTGGCGTTTGAAGTGCTCAGGTACGCGGGCGTTGCTTACTTGCTCTACCTGGCCTATGCCACCTGGCGTGATCGCTCGGCCTTCGCGATGAATGACTCACCGACTGCAACCACAGCGCGCGGCCTGATGATCCGTGGTTTCCTGTTGAACATCCTCAACCCCAAGCTGACGATTTTCTTCCTGGCCTTTCTGCCCCAGTTTGTTACCCCAGGCAGCATCTCGCCCGCCGTGCAAATGCTGGTACTGAGCGCAGTATTCATGGCGATGACGTTTGCGGTTTTCGTCATCTATGGCTTGTTGGCCAATGGCTTTCGCCGCGCCGTGATCGAATCGCCGCGCGTGCAGAACTGGTTGCGCCGCAGTTTTGCGGCAGTCTTTGCAGGGTTGGGTTTGAACCTGGCATTTGCGCAGCGCTGACAAGGACTACCGAAACGTCCCACGCAACACCCGGATAACCTCTACAGATACCACCTGAAAACCTCGGCAAAGTCCTTCGCCTGATCACACAGTGCGAGGGATTGCAGATGGTTTTTTTCGTTAAAGCCCCAGTTATGGGGGCTGTATTTTGATCATCGCCACCAACCAACACATTGGCCTTCTGGTACTGGCCGTGATGGATTCAGAGACGCGAGACGTCGAATCCGTTCTCAGCGATTTCAAACGCTGCCTCAATACCTACGAGCTCTGGGCCGAAAGCTACATCAGCTTTTCGGCACTGGATGTCGATCAGGTATTCAAGGTCGGGGATGAGGTGGCACTCGTCGCGCCGATCAACCGCTCCATCCTGCCCAGCTCGGCCGTTGCGGCCTGCAAGCAGGACGGCACCCTGACCCTGGTGCACATGTTCCAGAGTTCTCAATTTGTACCCATCGGCAACACGCCAGTGGTGTTGCAAACCATCGACCCCAACGGTGGCCCCCTGGGCGACCCCATCAAAAAATTTATCGGCCCCAGTGGCATTCTGAAAATCACCGAGTGCGATCGGAACCAGAAGTACCGAGTCAATTTTTACCCCAACGTTTCTAAAGAACACTTCAAGGCCTTATATGCCTCCTATCAGTCGGTCATCACCTCGCTGGAGCACTGGCTGCGCACGGAGTGGCGCGCCACGTTCGGGCCACTGTGGAATAAATACTCCGAAGCAAACTTCCTCAAACGCTACCTCTTACTGCACCAGGCCTACGCCAAAGGGTTTGGCGATGCACTTGGCTCACTCTGGGACACGCTCAAACTGCTGTTTGAGTGGCTTACCCACCCACTGACATATGCCGAACAGCTGCTGCACTACCTGACCCAGGCCGAGTTCGGAAAGCTGCTGAATGTCAGCGCCGAAATGCTTGCGAAAGGTTTGCTGGTACTCAGTGATGAGCCTCTGCTGTTCATCTACCTGGCGGCAATGGTCAGTTGGATGCGGATGATGCCGCCGCCACTCATGAATGAGTTGCTGGGCTCGATCAGCCTTGAAGTGCTGATCAACGTGTTGCTGTGCCTTGCCACTGCCGGGATGGGCCTGGTGATACGCCTTGGCAGCAAGGTGCTGGGCAGCATCAAGTCTCATCGTGCGCGCCGGTGGCTGGAGCACATGGCCAAGCAGTTCGGAAAATCTCAGTTGGGTGAGCATGTTGAGGCGGCCAAGCCGATATTGCTCGGTAGCCCGGCAATCCAGATTCAGACGGTGCCAGTTGCGCCGTTAAAAGCTGGAGACAACCTGATTACGAACGCGGTGTCGATGGTTCGCAGCAAGACGCAGAAGACGGTGCTCGTGCGGCAAGAGTATGTCGATGATGTGCCTGTTGCTGCGAAAAATCCGCAGGGAGATGCGGCGGCGCCTGCGGATAAAACAGCCACCCATGGCTGCCCGGTGTCGATGGTCACCGGCGAAGAATTGCTCACCCTCACTGATGGCGCGCTGGACGGGATATTGCCGTTTGAGTGGACGCGGCTGTACCGCACCAGTGCGGTGGAAGTGGATTGCGGGTTGGGGTTTGGCTGGAGTCATGCGCTGGCACAGCGGTTGGTGGTTTCGGGTGATTCGGTGGTTTGGACGGATCATGAGAATCGATCGACTGCCCTGCCCCTGCCGACTGTGGCGCGACCGGCGATTACCAATAGCCTGGCCGAAGCGGCGATCTATTTGGGTGCCCTGCCCGATGAGTTGGTGCTGGCCCAGGCATCACGGTTTTACCACTTTCGCGATGGTGTACTGACGGCGATCAGTGATGCGTATGACAACCGGCTGCGGGTTATTCGTGATCGTTTGGGGCGGATTGAGCGGCTGGATAACGGCGCGGGTCGGTCGCTGTTTTTGCGCTATGAACTCGGTCGCATTGTGGCGGTTGACTATCAGGTTCATCGCGCCAAAAGCCGTGAGCCCTACGTCTGGGTAACGGAGCAGAACGTCGTTTCCTACGCCTATGACGACGCTGGCCGATTGGTTTCGGCGACCAATGCTGTAGGTGAAAGCGAGGTTTATCGGTACGACGAACAGCACGTCATTCTTGAGCGGCAGTTGGCCGGTGGGGCGAGTTTCTTTTGGGCGTGGGAACGGGCTGGCAAGGCGGCGCGCTGTGTTCGGCACTGGGCCAGTTTTTCGCAGATGGACACGCGGTATGCGTGGGAAGACGGCGGCAGGGTCACGGTTCACAACGCTGATGGTAGCCAGGAAGTGTATGTCCACGATCAGCGGGCGCGGCTGGTACAGCGGATTGATCCGGACGGTGCGGAGCATTTCAACTCCTACGACGACAAGGGTCGGCTGACGGTCGAGCAAGATCCGCTGGGGGCGGTGACGGCGTATCAGTATGACGACGCCGGACGTTTGGTGGCGTTGTTTCCGGGGGAGGATGAGCCGACTTCCTACGAGCATGACAACGGGTTCGTACGGGTCGTAAGGCGGGGTGAAGCGGTTTGGAAATATGAGCGTAACGAACAAGGCGACGTTATGCGTCAGACAGATCCTGACGGCCACATTACGGACTACACCTACGACAAATACGGGCAGCTGATTGGGGTTTGGTATCCGGATAACGGGTCTCATCGGCTGGTCTGGAATGAGCGTGGACAGCTCGTTGAGGAACAACTGCCGAATGGTGGGGTTAAGCGTTATCGCTATGACGATGTTGGACGACAAGTTGCGCGTGAGGATGAGCATGGCGCGCTGACGCAGTATCAATGGGACGGTGTGGGTCGGTTGGTTCGTGTCGTACTTCCAGGCGGTGCCACGCGGGAATTCAGCTACAACCCGTACGGAAAAATCACCTCTGAACGTAATGAACTGGGCCACGTCACCCGCTACGAATACGCCGACGGCCTGCACCTGATCAGCCGTCGCATAAATGCTGATGGTACCCAGGTCAACTACCGCTACGACAACGTGCGGTTACTGCTGACCGAGATCGAAAACGAAGTCGGCGAAACCTACCGGCTGGATTACCATCCCAACGGCCTGATCCAGCAGGAAACCGGTTTTGACGGCCAGCGTACGGCCTACGTCTACGACCTCAACGGCAACTTACTGGAGAAAACCGAACACGGCGATGACGGCAGTCAGCTAGTCACCCGCTACGAGCGAGACTTTTCCGGCCGCCTCGTACGAAAAACTCTTCCAGACGGTGGAGTGGTCGATTACGCCTACGACCGCCAGGGCAACCTCCTCAGCGTCGACGACGGCCATTGGGCGTTAGCCTACGAATACGATGCCCAAAACCGCCTCACCACCGACCACCAAGGCTGGGGCACCTTACGCTACGGCTACGACGCCTGTGGCCAACTGAAAAACCTGCGCCTGCCGGACAACAACCGCCTCACCTTCAACCACGACAAAGGCGGCCACCTCGCCACCGTCGAACTGAATGGCAAAACCCTCACCTCTCACCTGTTCAAAACCGGAAAAGAACGCCAACGCCAACAAGGCCAACTGCTCAGCCATTACGACTACGACGACCAAAACCGCCTGCACGCCCACGCGGTGACGCAAGAGGAACACAAGCTCTACCGCCGTCACTACGACTACGACAAATCCGGCAACCTCACCCGCCTGCTCGACACCCGTAAAGGCGAGCATCACTACCACTACGACCCCCTCGCCCGCCTGACTCGAGCGGATCACTCGCAAGACGTGCAAGAGCGCTTTGGCCACGACCCGGCCGGCAACCTGCTGATGCAAGACCGACCCGGTCCGGACATCGTGGCGGGGAATCGGTTGGTGATTCAGGGCGATCATCATTATGACTATGACGCCTTCGGTAACCTGATCCGCCAAAGACGCGGCAAGGGCCATCAACTCGTCACCGAGTATCGCTACGACTGCCAGCATCGGTTGATCGGCATCACCCAGCCCAACGGGCAAATCGCTAGTTATCGCTATGACCCGTTTGGTCGGCGGATCAGTAAAACCGTCGATGGGATAACCACTGAGTTTTTCTGGCAAGGCGACAAGCTGGTTGCGGAACATCACGCGGATCGGCATCGCAGTTATATCTACGAGCCGGACAGTTTCCGCCCGCTGGTCCTGCTGGAGGGCTTTGGTCCAAAAAATACCCAGCCGTTCCACTACCAACTCGACCACCTCGGCACCCCGCAAGAACTCACCGCCCCCGACGGCGAAATCGTCTGGTCCGCGCACTCCCGTGCCTATGGCCAGATCAGCCGCCTCGACATAAACAAAGTCGACAACCCGCTGCGCTTCCAAGGCCAATACTTCGACGAAGAAAGCGGCCTGCACTACAACCGCCATCGCTACTACAATCCAGATATTGGTCGTTACCTGACACCCGACCCGGTGAAGCTGGCCGGTGGGATCAACGCGTACCGGTACGCGCCCAATCCTACGGGGTGGGTCGATCCGCTGGGATTGAACACATGCCCCGGCGGTAATGGCTGCGCGCCAAGTATCATCGACAAAGAGCCGCCGGTAGGCGTTAACCACGCAGAGCCAGCTACACCACAAATGTCGCGTGCAGAGCGACAGGCGAGGATTGATGAACTTACAGAGGCAAACGCGTACAGGCGATTGGATGAGCTAGAAAAATTGACACCAGGCGCGCATTTCTTGGAAAAACACGGCGCCCAGACAACACTCGAATCTCAACTGGAAAGACTCCAAACAGCAAGGAACCCGACAACAGGAATTATCGAAGTCTATACATCAGGTCCGAATAGCGGTCAGCCTAAATACCCACCTGCCGCGACTAGATACCTCAGTCATAAGGATCAATTGAACGCTATATTTAGAGCACAGCTCATTTTCAGAAGAAACGGTCATGCCGCATCATTGAGACCCATGAACATGGAGAGGGTAATTGGCGATGGATATTCCGCCGATGGCATGCAGTACGGCCAAAAGCGCAACGCCCGAGTAATACTCAACAGCCAAGGCAACCCTAAAACAGCATATACGGAGTGAGAAAACCATGAAAAGTATGAAAAAAGAACCCAGCATGTCAATAATTCGCGGTTTATTATTCACCTATGATATTGAAAATACTGACGATCTAGAAAGAGAAAAGCTGATTGCATCAAAAGATATAAATAATGAAAAGGAGCTTTCAGAGCTTTTTGATGAGTTGACCAAACCTGAGTTTTTGTCATATACAAATATTGAACAGGAGTGGTTTATCGATTCGATCGACCACTATTTATCTATCAACGACAGCTTCGATTCTGTATTTAAAACGATGGCAACTTACTTCAGCACACCTGTATACGATCAAAGAGCGTTCATGCAGATACTCTTGAACCGTCTTACGGACTACAGAAGCACACATTGAAAGCCTCGATTGTTTTTTATAACCTCAACGTCATCTCGCAACGTTCATTGTTTGCCAGCGCAGTGCTTTACAGCGATCCCAGCCCCGTGACGAACAAGCCCGCTCGCCACAGGGTCACCGATCGGAATTAAATCCCCGCCAACGCCAAATCCATCGCAAAGTAAGTAAAAATCAAATCCGCACCCGCACGCTTGATCGACCCCAACGTTTCGCGCACCACCCGCGCCTCATCAATCGCCCCTGCCTGGGCACCAAACTTGATCATCGCGTACTCACCACTCACCTGATACGCCGCCACCGGCAAACGCGAGGCTTCACGGATGTCGCGGATGATGTCGAGGTAGGCACCGGCTGGCTTGACCATCAGCGCGTCTGCGCCTTCCTGCTCATCGAGCAGCGATTCGCGCACGGCTTCGCGGCGGTTCATGGGGTTCATCTGGTAGCTTTTGCGGTCGCCTTTGAGCGCGCTGCCGCCGGCTTCGCGGAACGGGCCGTAGAGGGCCGAAGCGAATTTGGTGGAGTAGGCCATGATCGGAATATGCGTGAAGCCGGCATCGTCCAGGGCGCGGCGGATCGCTTGGACTTGACCGTCCATGGCGGCGGACGGTGCGATCACATCAGCACCGGCGCGGGCGGCGGCCACGGCTTGCTTGCCGAGGTTGACCAGGGTCGCGTCGTTGTCGACGTGGGCGCCGTGCATCACGCCGCAATGGCCGTGGTCGGTGTATTCGCAGAAGCAGGTGTCGGACATCACGATCATTTCCGGCACGGCGTCCTTGATGATCGAGGACATGCGCGAGACCAGGCCGCGTTCTTTCCAGGTGTCGCTGCCGTTGGCGTCCAGGTGGTGGGACACGCCGAACGTCATTACTGACTTGATCCCGGCGCGGGCATAGCGCTCGATCTCAGCGGCCAATTTCTTTTCAGGAATACGCTGCACACCCGGCATGCTGGTGATCGGCACAAAGTCGTCGATTTCTTCTTCGACGAAAATCGGCAGTACCAAATCGTTGAGGGTGAATTCGGTTTCCTGGAACAAGCCACGCAGCTCCGGAGAGCGGCGCAGGCGGCGTGGACGGGCTTGGGGGAACTGGCTGGTCATGGCTGTCCTGAATAGCGGCAGAAATAGTTGGGGCGAAAGCTTATGCCCCTTGGCCCCGGCAGCACAAACGCCAAGGGGCCAACAGTGTATTGCGCAGCTCGTAACAATTCATTGATCTAGAGCTGTACTCGCCCTTCGATGCACACCGCAACCGCACCACCGACCCAGATTTCATCGCCATGGCGCTCCACGCGTATACGCCCGGCGCGCCCCATGGCCGTGCCTTGGCTGACCACGTAATAGTCGGGCGCCAGCCCCTCGCTCAACAGCCATTGGGCGATACCGGCATTCAGGCTGCCAGTGGCGGGGTCTTCCTGAGCGCCGTCGCCGGCGATAAAGCCGCGGACTTCGAAGTGCGTGTCCACGGCGTCGCGCGCCGGGTCACAAGCTGCAATGACGCCAATCGCCAGACCGTGCAGTTGCGAGTAGTCCGGGCGCAAAGCAAGCACTTGGTCACGATCGGCCAACATCACCGCCAGCCAGCCCGCGCCATTGTCGACCCATCGACTGCTCACGATGGCTTCGGGCGCCAGGCCCAAACCCAGGCGCACGCGCTCAAGCAGCGGTGCATCCAGCGGGCCGGTGCGCAACAACGGCGGCGCAATGAACGCCAACTCGCCGCCTTCACGACGGACACGCACCAGGCCGATTTCGCACTCCTGGATAATCTCATCGCCCTTCGGCACGCCGCCCGCCTGCAACCAGGCATGGCAACTGCCCAGCGTCGGGTGCCCGGCGAACGGCAGCTCTGTGAGCGTGGTAAAAATTCTTACCCGATAGTCAGCCCGAGGATCACGCGGCGTCAGCAAAAACGTGGTCTCGCTCAGGTTGGTCCAGTTAGCAAAATCGGCCATCTGCTGGTCAGTGAGGCTGTCAGCGCCCAGCACCACTGCCAGTGGGTTGCCCTTGAGCGAAACGCTGCTGAATACATCCAGTTGCTTGAAATCAAAAGTCGGCATGCTTCAACGCTCTAGGGTCACGCAGGTATGTTCAAGCCACGAATTACCGCCGGACGTGCGACAAAGCCGTCCAGCGCGCGCAGCACATTGGGAAAGTCGGCGATGCCAACCAGATCGCCGGACTCATAAAAGCCGATCAGGTTGCGAATCCACGGAAAGGTGGCGATGTCGGCGATGCTGTACTCGTCACCCATGATCCAGGTGCGGCCCAGCAAGCGTTTTTCCAGCACTTCCAGTAATCGCCGGGACTCGGCGACATAGCGATCACGCGGTCGTTTATCTTCGTACGCCTTGCCGGCAAATTTGTTGAAGAACCCGACCTGGCCGAACATCGGGCCGATACCGGCCATCTGGAACATCAGCCATTGAAGGGTTTCATAGCGGGTGGCCGGGTCTTCGGAAAGCAGCTGGCTGGTTTTTTCCGCCAGGTAAATCAGGATCGCACCGGATTCGAACAACGCCAGCGGCTGACCGCTCGGGCCGTTGGGGTCGATGATCGCGGGAATCTTGTTATTGGGGTTCAGCGACAGAAATTCCGGGGACAACTGGTCCTGGGTCTCGAAACTGACCTTGTGCGCTTCGTAGGGCAGGCCCAGTTCTTCAAGCATGATCGACACTTTGACGCCGTTGGGCGTGGGCAGCGAATAGAGCTGCAAACGCTCCGGATGCTGGGCGGGCCATTTGCTGTTGATCGGGAAAGCGGCGAGTGCATTCATCGGGAAATCCCCAGGCGGAAAGTCCCCATGATAGCCACCCCACCGCCGTCCTGCATGGGTCATCATTGCGCAACATAACCACGCTATCGTGCGCGCAGGCGAACCAAAATGCCGATATGCACTCTTAAGTGCGCCATTACGGTGAAAGGAGACACCCTGTTACATCGACACGGAAAAACCGCAGGACGCCGGATGCGTCGCTGGGTCCCGGCTTGTCCGCCTTAATCCGATGCACTGAAGACTCGAACCTAATGACAATCAAGCCTCTGTGCCTTGCGCAACGCCTCAAACGTTATTCATACATCATGTTGCCGCTGCTTTTGGCAGGCGGCGCCATCGGCCTGAGCCTGGAGTCGCGCATCAGCAGCGCTGGCCCGGTGGATGGCGTGCAAACCCTGGTATTTCTGCGCCACGGCGAAAAACCCGTCGGCGGCCTCGGCCAGCTCAATTGCCAGGGTCTGAACCGCGCAATGAACCTGGCCACCGTGCTGCCGGAGAAATTCGGCAAAGCCAATTTCGTGTTTGCGCCCAACCCGACGCGGAATGTCGAGGAAGGCGAGCACGATAATTCCTACAGCTACATTCGACCACTGATGACCATCAGCCCCAGCGCGATCAAGCTGGGCCTGCCGGTGAACATCAAATTCTCGGCCAACGACACCAGCGCCCTCGCCGACGAACTGGTGGAAGACAAGTATCACAACGCGATCATCTACACCGCCTGGTCCCACGGCTACCTGCCGGAATTGATCAACAAAGTCGCCAGTGAGGCTTCGGGTGAAAAACACACCATCACCGACGATTGGTCGGGCAGTGACTTCGACACGCTGTATGTGCTGACGCTGACCTGGCACAACGGCAAGGCGTCGCTGCTGAGCCGCAACTACAAGCAAGGCCTGGATAACGGCCAGCAGACATGCCCGGATGCAACTCAGGTCAGCGCAGAAATCTGAAGCCGGCGCGGCACAAGCGTATGATGCGTCGCTATTGAATCATCTGCGGATCAGCACCATGCCCAACCTCCTCTCCACCCAGCCCAACCGGGGCTGGTCGTTCTGGTGGAAACCAGCGCTGTTCCTGCTGGTGGCCTGCATCGGCCTCTACTACGTGAAATGGTCGCCCTACTATCTGAAGGCATTCGTCGCGGCGGATAACCACAGCATCGGTGCCTCGATTCTCAATGACCAGCAAACCGCGCCCCTGACCGCCGCGCTGGCCTACGCCCAGGTGTATTTCCTGGCGATCTGGAAAGCTGCCGTGCTGGCGGTAATTCTGGGTTCGCTGCTGCAAGTGTTGATTCCCCGCGACTGGCTGCTGCGCCTGTTTGGCCGTGCCGGGCTGGGTTCGACCCTGCGCGGTGGGCTGTTCGCCCTGCCGGGGATGATGTGCAGTTGCTGCGCGGCACCTGTGGCGGCGGGCATGCGCCGTCAAAACGTGTCGGTGGGTGCGGCGTTGGCGTTCTGGATCGCTAACCCGGTGTTGAATCCGGCAACACTGGTGTTCATGGGCTTTGTATTGGGCTGGGGCTTTACCGCATTGCGGCTGGTGGCGGGGATTGTGCTGGTGGTCGGGGTGTCATTGGTGGCACAGCGCATTGCCCGGCCCGATCAGGTGCCCGAAGCCGCATTGAACGCGGTCGCCGACGCCAGCCTGAGCGAATCGCAACCGTTCCTGAGCCGCTGGTTGTGCACCTTGTGGCAGCTGTTCTGGAGCACGATCCCGATCTACATCATTGCCGTGCTGGTACTGGGCGCCGCGCGGGTCTGGCTGTTTCCCCATGTCGATGGGGCCATGGCCAACAGCCTGATGTGGCTGGTGCCACTGGCAATCGTCGGCACGCTGTTCGTGATTCCTACAGCCGCCGAAATCCCTATCGTACAAACCATGATGACCCTGGGCATGGGCACCGGCCCGGCCGTGGCCTTACTGATGACCCTACCGAGCGTGAGCCTGCCGTCACTGTTGATGCTGCGCAAGGATTTCGATGCGCGGGTGCTGGTGACGGTGGCCGTGCTGACCATGGTGGTGGGCGTGGCGTGCGGGTTGATCGGGGCGGTCATCCTGTAGATTTCGGGTGAGGTTCAAGGCGCTTTCGCGAGCAAGCCCGCTCCCACATTTGACCGCGTTTATCCAATAGGAACGTGGTCGAAATGCCGGGGCGGGCTTGCTCGCAAAAGAGGCCCTTAACCACCGCTGATTATTCTGCCTTGCCACTGCGCTCGCGCAAGTACTCCACCACGGCGCCCTGCTCGCCCGCAAACTCGATCCGCGCACCTTTGCGTTCTCGCTGAAAGGCATACATCGGGTCGTAATACTCACGCAGCAAACCTTCGATCCACACCCGGTGCAGGTCCACGGCACCACTGCGGGCCTGCTCCGCCAGGGCATCTTGCAAGATCGCCTGCAGCCGCTGGAAGCGCTCGCCACCCAGGCGTTTATGGATATTGGCCAGGCTCTGCGTCAAGCGCTCGGCGAACAGTGCCTGACCGTTTTCGCCAAACACCTGAATGAACTCGGCGCAGAGGTCGACCACATAATCACGCAGGATTCGTTCTACGCGGCCTTCAACGCTGTCTTCCAACCACACCATCGAAAACGTCTGCATGCTCTGGTGCAAGGGTAACGGCAGCGCACAACTGCCGATCATGCGGCTTTCGTCCTCGACCACGAATTGCTCGATACCACCCGCGCGTTTTTTTAGCAGGTCCACAGCCAAACGGTTTTCGAAGTCGATGTTGGACGGCTGCGCGGTGGCGCGCTTGCCAAAGCTGGAGCCGCGATGGTTGGCGTGGCCTTCCAGGTCCAATGCGTTGCGCAATTGGCCGAGCACTTCGGTCTTGCCGGTGCCGGTCATGCCGCCAAGCAGCACAAAATCACAATGCGCAGTGGCCTGCTCCAGCGTTTCCAGCAGGAAAGTACGCATGGCTTTGTAGCCACCGCCGACTCGCGGGTACTCGATACCGGCTTCGGTCTTCAACCATTGCTGCACGATCTGCGAACGCAGCCCACCGCGGAAGCAGTACAAGTAGCCCTCAGGGTTGGCCTCGGCAAACTGCGCCCACTGTTCAATACGTTCGGCCTTGATCGCGCCGGACACCAGTTCATGCCCCAGCACGATAGCGGCTTGCTGGCCTTGCTGTTTGTAACAGGTACCGACCCGCTGGCGCTCGTCGTCGGTCATCAGCGGCAGGTTGACCACACCGGGGAATGCGCCTTTGGTGAACTCGATCGGCGCGCGGGTATCCATCATCGGCCGGTCATTGAGGAAGATGTCGCGGTAGTCGGTGATGTCAGTTGCCATCAAAACACCTCTACCGCGTGGGTCTGTCGCTCAACCAGTTCGCCGATGGGCTCAAGGCTCAGGCCCAGTTCGGCGGCCACGGTGTGGAATTCGGCGTCGCCTTCGGGGGTAACGGCGATCAGCAGGCCGCCGCTGGTTTGCGGGTCACAAAGCACGCGCTTGTGCAGTTCTTGCAGGCGCCCGAGCTTGCTCGAATAACTGTCGAAGTTGCGCAAGGTGCCACCGGGCATGCAGCCCTGATCGAGGTAGTCCTCGATCCCGGCCAGGCGTGGGACCTTTTGGTATTCGATGCGCGCCGTGAGACCACTGCCGTCAGCCATTTCCACCAGGTGACCCAACAGACCGAAACCAGTGACATCGGTCATGGCGGTTACGCCGGCCAACTTGCCGAAACGACTACCAGGTTTGTTGAGCGTGCACATCCAGTCTCGGGCCAGGCCGATATCCGCTTCGCGCAGTTTGCCCTTCTTCTCGGCAGTGGTGAGGATACCGATGCCCAGAGGCTTGGTCAGGTACAGTTTGCAGCCGGCAGTGGCGGTGTCGTTACGCTTCATGTGGCGTTTTTGCACGATGCCGGTGACGGCCAGACCAAAGATCGGCTCTGGCGCATCAATGGAGTGCCCACCGGCCAACGGAATGCCGGCGGCGTCGCACACCGAACGGCCGCCACGGATGACTTCGCGGGCAACTTCCGGCGCCAGTACATTCACTGGCCAGCCCAGAATGGCGATGGCCATCAACGGGTCGCCGCCCATGGCGTAGATGTCGCTGATTGCGTTGGTGGCGGCAATACGGCCGAAGTCGAAGGGATCATCGACAATCGGCATGAAAAAATCGGTGGTGGAGACCACGCCGCGCTCGTCATCGATGGCGTACACCGCCGCGTCGTCGCGTGAGGCGTTGCCGACCCACAGGTTGGGGTCGAGGTTCTGTGCGCCGCTGCCGGCAAGAATCACTTCCAGCACTTGCGGTGAAATCTTGCAGCCGCAACCCGCGCCGTGGCTGTACTGGGTGAGGCGAATCGGCTCGTTCATGGTGGACCTCAAGGTAACAAGTGCGCAGATTCTATCAGACAGCAAAAAGCCGGCTGGGCGCTTGTGAGCTCAGCCGGCTTTTTGTGTTTCTGGCGTTACTGCCTCGCGGCGAGCAAACGCTGGTGGCGATTACGTCGTGCGATGTTCAAGCACTCAATCGCTGCCGAGAACGCCATGGCCGCATACACGTAGCCTTTTGGCACATGGGCGCCGAAGCCTTCGGCGATCAGCGTCATGCCGATCATGATCAAAAAGCCCAGGGCCAGCATGACCACGGTCGGGTTGTCGTTGATGAACTTGGCCAGCGGTTCAGCCGCCACCAGCATCACGATCACCGAAACCACCACAGCAATGATCATGATCGGCAAGTGCTCGGTCATGCCCACGGCGGTGATGATGCTGTCGATGGAGAACACCAGGTCGAGCAGCAGGATCTGGCCGATGGCCGCGGCGAAGCCAATGGTCACGGCATTGCTGACGGTTTCTTTCGCCTCTGGCTCGGGGTCCATGCTGTGATGGATTTCGGTGGTCGCCTTCCACACCAGGAACAGGCCGCCGGCGATCAGGATCATGTCCTTCCACGAAAACGCCTGGCCGAAGATTTCGAACACCGGCGCCGTCAACTGCACGATAAACGCGATAGTGCTCAACAGGCCCAGGCGCAATACCAACGCCATGCTGATACCAATGCGGCGTGCCTTGGCCCGATGCTTCTCGGGTAATTTGTTGGTGAGAATCGAGATAAAGATCAGGTTGTCGATGCCCAGCACGATTTCCATCACGATCAAGGTGGCCAGTGCGATCCAGGCGGTGGGGCTGGCGGCCAGTTGTAAAAGGTAATCCATAGGTCAGTCCTGACGTTGTGCTGGGAAGTTAGGCTTCTTTGCTGTTCGATTCGGGTTCTTTTTCTTCCTGATCATCCTTTTTTTGCGGGCTGATCAAGCCTTGTGTCGCTTCACTCAATGCCTGCTCGGCGGCCTTATGGGTGTCATCGATGGCTTGCTTGGCGGAATCAGTGGCCTTGCCGAGCACTTGCTGGGCGCTTTTTTCCACCTGATCACAGCCGCTGACCACTATCAATGAAAGCGCAAGCAAAGACGCGGCGCCCAGGGAATTGAGTTTCATGATGTATTCCTCGTTAGAACCAGCGGGTCCAAATAGTGGCCCCTCGATAGCGAGGCATTCTATGCAGGCGAACAGTTCAGGAAAATTCGTATTTTTCTGACGTATACTTCGTTTTTTACGAAGTGTAGACCGTGATGCTCAATTACCGACAACTGCATTACTTCTGGGTAGTGGCCAAGACCGGCAGCATCGTGCGCGCCTGTGAGCAATTGAACCTCACGCCGCAGACCATCAGCGGTCAGATCAGTCTGCTTGAGCAAACCTTTGGTATCGCGCTGTTTCAACGCGTCGGGCGCCAGTTGGAACTGACTGAGGCCGGGCGCCGCGCCCTGCCCTACGCCGAGCAGATGTTCCAGACCGGTAATGAGCTGGAGGCGTTGCTGCGCGCAGAGCCAAACGAACAGCAGATCCTGTTCCGGGTCGGCGTCGCGGACGTGGTGCCTAAATCCATCGTGTACCGGCTGATCGCGCCGACCATGGAGCTGAGCGAACCGATCCGCATCACCTGCCGCGAAGATAAACTCGACCGCCTGCTGGCCGACCTGGCGATCCAGCGCCTGGACTTGGTGATTTCCGACAGCCCCATGCCCACACACCTGGACATCAAGGGCTACAGCCAGAAGCTGGGTGAATGCGGTATCAGTTTTTTCGCCACCCAGGCATTGGCTGACAGGTATGGCGGCGATTTCCCACAATGCTTGCAGGGCGCACCGCTGTTGATTCCGGGAGCCGAGACGGTGGTGCGCAGCCGCTTGCAGCGCTGGTTTGCCGAGCAGAAGATCCAACCGAAGATCATCGGCGAGTTCGACGACAGCGCCTTGATGCAGGCATTCGGGCAATCCGGCAGCGGCATTTTTATTGCCCCCAGCGTGATTGCCGATGAGGTGGTGCGCCAGTATGGCGTGGCACTGATGGGCCAGACCGATGCGGTCACCGAGTCGTTTTACGCGATCTCGGTGGAACGCAAAATCAAGCACCCCGGCATTGTGGCGATTACCGAAGGGGCAAGGCGCGAGCTGTTTACCGCCCTGCCCTGAGGGTTCAGGCGTGGGATGCGACCGGTTGCCTGGCGGTCATCAGCCACAGCGCCAGCAAGATCGACACCAGGATAAAACCGGACGCCGCAAAACCCAGGCTGCCAAGGCCGAGGGTGTCGATCACATGCCCGCCGACCATTGCGCCCAAGCCGATCCCAAGGTTGGCGCCAGCAATATTCAACGACGCGGCAAACGCCGGGGCATGGGGCGCGGCCTTCATCAACCGCACATGGCTGACCAGGAACATCGCCGCCTGGGTCACGCCCCACACGGCCATCGCCGCCGCCAGGCCAATCGTTGAGTGAATTGCCGGAACCAAGGCCACCATGCCTGCGATCATGAACCCGCAGAACACCATGGAGGCGATCAAGGGGTGGCGATCCACTGCGCGCCCGCCCAGGGAGTTGCCGAGTAGGCCGACCGCGCCAAAGCCCATCAGGCACCAGCCCACCAGGGTGCCGTCGAACCCGGCCAGGCGCTCGAGGATGTCGGCCAGGTAGGTGTAAGCGGTGAACATGCCGCTGAACACCAGGATCGACAGCAGAATATGGCCTTGCATCACCGGGTTGCGCAGGATCTTGAACTGCGAGCGCAGGGTGACTTGATCGTTCTTCGGCTTAGTCACCGGCAGGTAGATAAACAGCAGCAACGCCTTGGCCAACGCCACCACGGCGAGGATCGCGAACGCGGTGCGCCAGCCGAACATGTCCGAAATCAATGTGCCCACTGGAATGCCGAACACGGTGGCGCAGACGATGCCAAAGCCAATCTTTTCGATGGCGCGCCCGGCGTATTCAGGGCCAACGATATCCACTGCGGTTTCACTGGCCAAGGCCCAGAACACCGGCAGCCCCAACGCGGGGATCAACCGTGCCACTGCCATCACCCAAATATTCGGCGCCAGCGCGGCCACCGTATTGGCCACGCCAAACATGATCAGAATGCTGATGAACAAACGCTTGCGCCCAAAGCGCGCGAAGTACGCCGTGAGAAACGGGCCAAACGCCGCCACGGTAAAGGCAAACAAGGTCACCAGCAGCCCGGCCTGGGACACGGTGACATCCAAGTCCCGGGCAATGGACGGCAACAGGCCGACGATAATGAATTCTGTGGTCAGCACGGTGAAGCCGGCGGCCGACAGCAGCAGGATGGGAAACAGCATGAAAACCCCAGAAACGACGACATCAACGACAGCCCGAGGGGCTCGCTGACGGATAGGAAAGGTGAGAGGCGAGAATGTTAACAGAGTATGTCGGGATTTGGCCAAGGCCCGCAGGCGCGGGTGACCGAATGCCGCATCGCACGGAACACTTTGTACAGCGTGCTAGACTCCGCGCCCCGCGCCCTACAGCCCGTTATGCGTGCGCCGCTGTGCCTTCAAAAAAATAGAGACATGTGTTTATGACTGCTGCCCCTTCCCTCCTGCAACGACTGGCTCGCGTCAGCCTGGTCACGCAAATCATCCTCGGCCTGGTCGCCGGCATCCTTCTCGCGTTGTTCGCGCCAGAGGCGGCCAAGGCCACCGGTTTTATCGGCAAGGTGTTTGTCGCCGCGCTCAAGGCCGTGGCGCCGATTCTGGTCTTCGTGTTGGTGATGGCATCGATTGCCAGTCATAAACACGGCCAGGAAACCCATATCAAGCCGATCCTGTTTCTGTACCTGCTGGGCACGTTCGCTGCCGCCGTGGTCGCAGTGATTGCCAGCACGTTGTTCCCCTCGATGCTGGTGCTCGCCACCCACGATGCCAGCGTCAGTGCGCCCGGCGGCATCGGCGAGGTGCTGCAAAGCCTGTTGCTCAGTGTGGTGGATAACCCGGTCAGCGCACTGATGAACGCCAACTTCATCGGCATTTTGGCCTGGGCCATCGGCATGGGCATCGCGATTCGTCACGCGGGTGAAACCACCCGCACCGTGCTGGAGGATTTGTCCAACGGCGTGACACTGATCGTGCGCATGGTGATTCGCTTCGCACCGCTTGGCATCTTTGGCCTGGTGGCCTCAACCCTGGCCACTTCCGGCTTCGGCGCCCTGCTCGGCTACGTTCACCTGCTGATGGTGCTGGTCGGCTGCATGCTGTTCGTGGCGCTGGTGGTCAACCCGGCCATCGTGTTCTGGAAACTGCGCCGCAACCCGTACCCGCTGGTGCTGATGTGCCTGCGTGAGAGCGGCATCACCGCTTTCTTCACCCGCAGTTCGGCGGCGAATATTCCGGTGAACCTGGCGCTGAGCAAACGCCTGGGCCTGCATGAAGACACCTACTCGGTGTCAATTCCGCTGGGCGCCACCATCAATATGGCCGGTGCGGCCATCACCATCACCGTGCTGACACTCGCAGCGGTTCATACCCTCGGCATTGCCGTCGACCTGCCGACCGCCGTGCTGCTCAGCGTAGTCGCGGCGATCTGTGCGTGTGGGGCGTCGGGTGTGGCCGGTGGCTCGCTGCTGTTGATTCCACTGGCGTGCAGCCTGTTTGGTATTCCCAGCGAAGTCGCCATGCAGGTGGTGGCCGTCGGTTTCATCATCGGCGTGCTGCAGGATTCGGCGGAAACCGCGCTCAACTCGTCCACCGATGTGCTGTTTACTGCTGCGGCGTGCCTGGGCAAGGATGAGCAATTGGCTTAACCGTCAGGCATGAAAAAGCCCGGGGCGTTCGATCAAGAACAACCCCGGGCTTTTTTTATGGGCTTAGAAAGCGCCCATGTAATCACGCTTGCCCACTTCCACACCGTTGTGACGCAGCAGAGCGTAAGCGGTAGTGACGTGGAAGAAGAACTGCGGCAGGCCGTAGGTCAGCAGGTAGGACTGGCCGCTGAAGCGCTTTTCTTTCGGCGTGCCTGGGCGGGTGATGATCTCGATGCCTTCCTTGCCGTCGATTTGCTCAGGCTTGATGGTGTCGACAAATGCCAGCACCTTGGCGATCAGTGCTTGCAGGTCGGCGAAGGTCACTTCGCTGTCTTCGTACTTCGGCACTTCGATCTCGGCCAGGCGCGCGGAAACGCCTTTGGCGAAGTCGACAGCGATCTGGACCTGGCGCACCAGCTGGAACATGTCCGGAAACAGACGCGCCTGCAGCAAGGCGTTTGGCTCGATGTTCTTGGCGGTGGCGTGGGCTTCGGCTTTGTTCAGCACATCGCTCAGGGCGTTGAGCATTTGCTTGAAGACCGGGATGGAGGCGGCGTACAGGGAAATAGTCATGAGAGTCTCACGGTAATGGCAGGGTTTGGAACCAGCGGCGATTATAGACATGCCAGCCGCGCGTGCCGCTTGTCTTTTATTTTTTCAGGATTAGGCTAGTGGATTCACTGCATAGGGAAAGCGCGATGACCGCCGAGCACGACACCGAGACCCCTGAGCCGCGCCTGAACAGCACGGAAATCCGCATCCTGGGCTGCCTGATCGAGAAACAGGCGACCAATCCGGAAACCTACCCGCTGACCCTTAACGCCCTGGTGCTGGCGTGCAACCAGAAGACCAGCCGCGAACCGGTGACGAACCTCAGCCAGGGCCAGGTCGGCCAAAGCCTGCGCGCGCTGGAAGGCCAGGGTTTTACCCGCCTGGTGATGGGGAGCCGCGCCGACCGCTGGGAACATCGCGTGGACAAGGCGCTGGAGCTGGTGCCGGCCCAGGTGATCCTGATCGGGCTGCTGTTTCTGCGCGGGCCACAGACGGTCAATGAACTGCTGACTCGCAGCGGGCGCATGCATGATTTTGAAGACGCCGAGCAAGTCGTACACCAGCTGGAGCGTTTGATCGCGCGCGGGCTGGCGGTGCTGGTGCCGCGTCAGGCCGGGCAGCGCGAAGACCGTTATACCCATGCGCTGGGGGACCAGGCGGATATCGAGGTGATTCTGGCGGCACGGGGGAATCCGGTGGAGCGGTCGACGGGGGCGGTTTCTCTGGATCGTATCGAAGAGCTTGAGTCCCGAATCGCAGCGCTTGAAGAACGCCTGGCACACCTGGAACAGGCATAACTCGATCAACAATGTGGGAGCGGGCTTGCTCGCGAAGTCGGTGGTTCAGTAGGCACATTCGTCGACTGACACACCGTATTCGCGAGCAAGCCCGCTCCCACATTTGGATCTGCGCAGGCGTTAATTTCGGGCGAAGGCCACTGCGGCCTGAAACTGTTCATCCGTTGGCCGAACGCCGGTGTACAGCACAAATTGCTCCAACGCCTGGATCGCGATCACTTCGAGCCCGGTAATCACTCGCTTGCCTTTGGCCCGCCCGCGCACGATCAGCGGCGTTTCGGCGGGAATCGCCACGACATCGAAGACGGTATCGGCGGCATCCACAGCTTCTGCTTCAAACGCCAGTTGATCCGCCTCTGCCCCACCGGTCATGCCGATCGGTGTCACGTTGACCAACATCTGCGGGCGCAAGTCCCCCAGCTCTGCCTGCCATTCGTAGCCCAGGCTGTGCGCCAAGGCCCGACCGGCCGCTTCGTTACGCGCCACAATCACGCCATGGGCGTAACCACCGTCGCGCAAGGCACTGGCCACGGCCTTGGCCATTCCGCCGCTGCCGCGCAGGGCAAAGGTGGATTGCTTCGGTACCGCGTGCTTTTTCAGCAGTTGCTCGACGGCGATGTAGTCGGTGTTGTAGGCCTTGAGATGGCCGTTGGTGTTGACGATGGTGTTGAGGGAGGCAATGGCCTTGACCGAGTCGTCCAGCTCATCGACCAAGGCAATGCTGGCTTCCTTGAATGGCATGGAAACGCCGCAACCGCGAACGCCCAGTGCGCGTATACCGCCGATCGCGCTGGGTAAATCCTGGCTGCTGAAGGCTTTATAGTAGAAGTTCAGACCCAACTGTTCATACAGATGGTTATGGAAACGCAAGCCAAAATTCCCGGGGCGCGCCGACAATGACATACACAGCTGGGTGTCCTTGTTGGGGTGCATCTGCATGGAAAACTCCTTTGAGTAAGCAATTGGGTACAGACCTTACACAACCTTTACCTATCGGCTGTGCTGTTTTTCAGAAATACGTTGTCTTAAAAGTATCCCCGCGACAATCCTTGAGTCTATTGATTGCAGACCACAAGCGCAGGGGCTAACCGAGGAATGACCATGATTCGTAAAATCCCCAAAATCGCCTTGCTTATCGGCGCACTCGCTATGGCAGGCCAAGCCTCCGCCCACGGTGGTGGTTGGGGTGGCCCGGCCGTGTTGGGTGCTTTAGTCGGCGCAGCCGTTGTCGGCTCGGTGGTTGCCAGCCAATCCCAGCCGGTTTACGTGCAGCAACCGGTCTACGTTCAGCCGCAACCGGTATATGCCGCGCCTCCTCCGGTCTACTACGCGCCGCCACCACCGGTGTATGTGCAACAGCAGGTTTATTATCGCCCGGCGCCGGTTTACTACGGCCCACCACGTGGTTACTACGGCCCTCCCCATGGCTATTACGGCCGCGGCTGGTAACACGCAATTGACATCACAGGATCAGGCCCCGCTTACCCGCGGGGCCTTTTTTTTGCCTCAAAGGTCCGGATTTACCCTGCAAAGGTCGCTGTGAGGACAATGCTCGAGGCGTAATCGCACATGATTATGGCTAATGTCTACTTGCTCGAACGAGGCTTGCGCTGTCATGTTTGTGTCACGAAACCCTCTCACTATTGATTCTGTCCAGCCAATAACAATTAAGGACGACTGACCATGCCCACGCAAAACCCGCACCGCACCGCCGGCCTGTGCACGTCCAGTAAGGTCTACAGTGCACTCACAGAGCTCAAGCACCTTGAAGGCCATCGCAGCGCGAAGTTCCTGGCGTTATTGGCGCAAAACCTGGTGCACAAGGGGCTGCTCAGTGAGCAGGAAGTGGTGATCATGCTTGATCAAGTGGTGGATTGACGTCTTGTGTTGATGACGACTATCGAGCCGGTTGATTTTTCCTTCGGCCCGCAGCGCCGTAAGGTGGCCTCCATAGCAATTGGAGGCCTCTATGCCCACTGTTCAGATCATGTCCGTTATCGGCAGCGCCGTTCCCGCCCCTCTTCGCAAGCTGGGGCTGCTGGCTTGCTGGTATTTGGTACGCGATGGCGAGCCCATCAGCGGCCCACTTACGTCGTTATCGGCCGCCGAAAAGCAGCTTCAACAAGCGTCGAGCTTCAGACTGCACGCCTGAAGCTCGCCTTCTGTAACCGCTAAGGCAGCGGCAGCTTGACCCGCGGTTTGCTTTCGACAAACAGCGCCCAGCTCGACATAAACAACGCCGCCACCAGCGGCCCGATCACAAACCCGTTCAGGCCAAACACCGACAGCCCGCCCAGGGTCGAGATCAGGATCAGGTAATCCGGCATCTTGGTGTCCTTGCCCACCAGGATCGGGCGCAGTACGTTGTCCACCAAGCCGATCACGAATACGCCGAACACCGCCAGCACCACGCCCTGCCAGATCGAACCGCTCAACAGGAAATAGATGGCCACCGGGCCCCACACAATCCCCGCGCCCACGGCAGGCAGCAGCGACAGAAACGCCATCAACACCGCCCAGAGCAACGCGCTGGGGATATCCAGAAACCAGAAAATCAAACCGCCCAGCGCGCCTTGAGTGACGGCCACCAGCACGTTGCCTTTGACCGTGGCCCGCACCACGCGATTGAACTTGAGCTGCAAACGGCGCTTTTGCGGCTCGGCCAACGGCACCGCCGTGCGCACTTTGCGCACCAGTTCCGGACCGTCGCGCAGCAGAAAAAACAGCAGATACAGCATGATGAAAAAGCTCACCAGGAAATCAAACGTGCCCTGGCCAAAGCTGAACGCCTGGGTCGCAAAGAATTGGCTGCCCTGCATTGCACTCTTGACGATCTTTTCCCGCAGGCCTTCCAGGTTGCCCATGCCAAAGCGGTCCAGCAGGTGCTGGAAGTATGGCGGCAGGACATTCTTGAATTGCTCGATATACCCCGCCACGTCCAACTTGCCGCTTTCAATATTTTTGTACAGGGTCGCGCCCTCTTGCACCAGCAGCACACTGGTAATGATCACCGGCAAAATCGCAATGATCAGGCACACCGTCAGCGTCGCCAGGGACGTGAGGTTGCGGTTCCAGCCGAACCGCTGTTGCAGGCGCCGCTGCATCGGGGCAAAGATAATGCCGAGGATCACCGCCCAGAACACCGCGCCGTAAAACGGCAGCAATATCCAGATAAAGGCGATGGTCACCAGGGCCAGCAGCAACAACAGGGTTTTGAATTGCAGGTTGGTTTGATTCATGTCCGGTCCATGTCAGAAAAGCCAAGGCCCTGTGCAGGCCCTGATGCTTAGTCCGCTGCGAATGCTGGGAGTGCCATCGTTTATCGCACAAGCATAGACCGCATCACTTATTGCCCGGAAGCCTGCGCCTTTGCCTCGCTCAACAGCGTCTGAATCATCTGCTCCTGAGCGTCATAGCGGCCTTCGCCGAAGTGGCTGTAACGCACCTGCCCCTTGGCGTCGATCAGGTAATGGGCGGGCCAGTACTGGTTATCGAAACTGCGCCAGATCGCGTAGTTGTTGTCGACGGCCACCGGGTAAGTGATACCGAGTTTGCGCACCTGGTCCCTGACATTGCCGATGATGTGCTCGTAGACGTATTCCGGGGTGTGCACGCCGATAACCACCAGCCCGTCTTGTTCGTACCGCCTGGCCCAGGCTTGCACATAGGGAAGTGCGCGGCGGCAATTGACGCAATCGTAGGTCCAGAAATCAACCAGCACCACTTTGCCTTTGAGCGCGTCGGTGCTCAGCGGTGGCGAGTTGAGCCACTCGACCGCGCCCGCCAGTGAGGGCATCGCACCCTGGGTGGTTTGGGTCTCTCGGCTGGCCACCTGGTTGGACACCAGGGCAAAGGCTAACAGCAGGCCGGCGAACAGCACCGAGATAAGTCGCATGGCAATTACCTTGTGGCGAGGGGGATGCCCCATTGGAAACCGCCGACGTATCGCGCCTATGTCGAAACCCGCCTGCCGATACACCACGATACAAAATCAACAAAGGGCGATCTGGATCAATAAATCCGAGATCAAGCTCCACTACCCTCGCGACCTTTTGCGACGCAAACCCATGCCATCTGTCATCGCCCCCGAACTGCTCGCCCCCGCCGGCACCCTGAAAAACATGCGCTACGCCTTCGCCTACGGCGCCGATGCAGTCTACGCCGGCCAGCCGCGTTACAGCCTGCGTGTACGCAACAATGAATTTGACCACGCCAACCTGGCGCTCGGTATCCAGGAAGCCCACGCGCAGGGCAAACGTTTCTACGTGGTGGTGAACATCGCGCCGCACAACGCCAAGCTGAAAACCTTCCTAAAGGACCTGGCGCCAGTGATCGACATGGGCCCGGATGCGCTGATCATGTCCGATCCGGGGCTGATCATGCTGGTGCGCCGCCATTTTCCGCAGATGCCCATCCACCTGTCGGTGCAGGCCAACACGGTGAACTGGGCCAGCGTCGAGTTCTGGCAGCAACAAGGCATCGGCCGGGTGATTCTGTCGCGCGAGCTGTCACTGGAAGAGATCGAGGAAATCCGCCAACACGTGCCGACCATGGAACTGGAAGTGTTCGTGCACGGCGCCCTGTGCATGGCCTATTCCGGACGCTGCCTGCTGTCGGGCTACCTGAACAAGCGCGATGCCAACCAAGGCACCTGCACCAACGCGTGTCGCTGGAAGTATCAGGCCACGCCGGCGGTGGAAAACGCCATGGGCGACATCGTCCAAACGTGTCAGCCAACCCTGGGCATCGGCGCGCCGACCGATCAAGTGTTCCTGCTGCAGGAAGCCAATCGCCCGGATGAGCAAATGCCCGCGTTCGAGGATGAACACGGCACGTACATCATGAACGCCAAAGACCTGCGCGCGGTGCAGCACGTCGAGCGCCTGACCTACATGGGCGTGCATTCGCTGAAGATTGAAGGCCGCACCAAATCGCACTTCTACTGCGCACGCACCACCCAGGTGTATCGCCAGGCCATCGACGATGCGGTGACCGGGCGCGCTTTCGACCGCAGGCTGATGAGCGATTTGGAATCACTCGCCCAGCGCGGCTACACCGAAGGTTTCCTGCGCCGCCACGTGCATGACGAGTACCAGAATTACCAGCACGGCAGCTCGGTGTCGCAACGTCAGCAGTTTGTCGGGGAGTTGACCGGCGAGCGCCGTGGGGAGCTGGCCGAGGTCAAGGTGAAGAACCGCTTTGCCGTGGGCAATCATCTGGAATTGATGACGCCCGCCGGGAATTTTCACTTCGACCTGGCCGTGCTGCACAACGCCAAGGGTGACGCCATTGAGGTCGCGCCGGGCGACGGGCACACCGTGTATGTGCCGCTCCCGGCCGCAATGGACCTGCGCTTCGGCCTGCTGATGCGCGACCTCTAACGCGTCGCCGCGCAGAACCGGCGGATGGCCTCGCACGCCTGCTGCAACGCGTCATCGTCCAGGGCGTAAGCGATGCGCAGGTACGGCGCCAGGCCGAATGCGCTGCCGTGCACGACGGCCACGTTGGCTTCATCGAGCAAGGCATGCGCCACGTCTTCGTCGGTTTGCAGCCGCTTGCCGGCAGGCGTGGTGCGCCCCAGCAAACCGGCGCAGGAGGCAAACGCGTAAAACGCGCCGCACGGGCGCGCGCATTCCAGGCCCGGCGTGTTGTTTAGAAAGGACACAACCAGGTCCCGCCGACGCTCAAACACGGCCCGCGACTGCTGGATAAACGCCTGCGGCCCGCTCAAGGCAGCCAGCGCGTCGCGGGGTTGATCGCCGCGTCCAGCGCCGCTGGCGTCAACTTGAACCCGTCCTCGCCGCTGCACGGCACAATCCTGGCAGTGCCGCCGCATAGCTCGACCATTTCCGGGTAGCTGACCCAGTAAGGCGCGGGCACGATCACTTCATCCCCGTCGTTCAACGTGGCGGCGAGTGCGTTGTAGATCACGTGCTTGCCGCCACTGCTGACGATCGTGTCCTGCCAGGTGACAGCCAGGCCATTTTCACGGCGGAATTTTTGCGCGACCGCTTCACGCAAGGCACGCACACCGGCCACTTGGGTGTAGCGCGTGTGGCCATTGCGGATCGCGTCGATACCGGCCTGGCGGATGTGTTCCGGGGTGTCGAAATCCGGCTCGCCGGCGCACAGCGAAATAATCTTCGCCCCTTCGGCGCGGCGGGCGGCGACGCGGTCGATGATGCGGTAGGTTGCAGACGGCTGGGCGTGAGCCAGGCGCGTGTTCAGACGTTCGAGGGTCACGAGTCTTTCCTCTGCAACTGGTGATAACCCAGGGCTTCGCGCGCTTGCTTGAGGGTCTTGCCGGCCTCGAGCTGCGCCCGAATCTGCGACTCCGCGTGTTCAATCTGCCGCGCGGTGCGCGCCACGGCTTCGGCACGGTCGCGGGGCACCACGAGCACGCCATTCGCATCGGCCACCACGATGTCCCGGGCACACACACGGGCACCGCCGATGGCCACCGGCTGGTTTACCGACGCCACTTGCACGCGGTCCTTACCGGTACGCATGTAGCGGCCTCTGGTGAACATCGGATAACCATCGCCCAACGCTTTGCTGACGTCCCGGCACACGCCATCGATCACCGTGGCGGCAACCCCGCGACTGCCGGCGTATTGGGTCATGATGTCGCCCCACACGGTGCAGTCGGTGCGACCGGCGTTGGCCAGCACCACCACGTCTCCTGGCCGCACGTCTTCGATGAAGTCACCTACCGAACCCGGCGGTGTGGCGGCTGGCACGTACTGCACGGTAAAGGCTGGGCCGACGACAATGCCACGGTAGTTATCCAGCGGTGCGATGCCCAGGCATTGGCCGCAAATGCCGAGTTTATCCATGGCATCCGAGACGCCGGGCGTGTCGAGCCCTTCAAAAAGCGCGACCAGCTGTTGGTCATTCATTGGGCGGGCTCCACACGGATGGCGTCGAATTGGCTGTCGTGCATCACATCGGCCACCGAACGGCCGCTGCGTACTGCGTCGACCATGCCGGCTTCACGGGCGGCGATGCGCTCGCCCAAGTCCAGTACCTGTTCAATCACTGCGGCGGGGATGAAAACGCTGCCGCAGCGGTCGGCAATGACGAAGTCGTTTTCCGACACATCGACGCCACCGACGCTGATCGTCACGCCAGCGCCCACCTGCACCACGCGGTTTCGCGCACTGACCATGGTCACGCCACGGCCGTACATCGGGAATCGAATCGAGGCGCTGCCGTCGATATCCCGGCTGAACCCGTCGATCACCGCACCGCGAATATTCTTGGCCACGGCGGCATTGGCAATGATGTCGCCCCAGCACGAAACGCCGTCGATGCCTCCGGCGATGACCAGCACGCGGTCATCGCCGGTAATGGCGTCGATCACCGGGGAAATCCAGGTGCACGCCGGGAGCGGCGTCGGTCTTGGGCGCCAGCTTGACCGTGCTGGCGCGGCCGACCACCGTGGGGCAATCCCACAACGGCCGGATGCCCACCACGGCGCCGGGCAGTTGCAGGACATCCAGTGCGTCGGAAACCGTGTTGGTGTCGAGTTCAGCCAAGCGCTGAAGCGGGTCGGGGTGCGGCATTGAGGTGAGCCCCTGTTGTGGTTGGGGCTCAAGTCTTACCGAGGGGCGGTGAGCGCTATATTCGTATGTACGTTAGTTAAACATAGGTTAAACCTATGAAAGATCAGATCCTGAACTGACCCACCAACTGCCCCAGGCGCTGGCCCAAATCCGCCAGGCTGCGAGAGGTCTGGGCGCCCAGTTGGGTTTCATCGGCCACACTGTCCACCGCCACGGCGATCTGATGCACGCTGCGGTTGATCTCTTCGGCCACGGCAGTTTGCTCTTCGGCGGCGCTGGCGATCTGCGCGTTCATCGAGTTGATGGTGCCGATCAGTTGCGCCATGGTGTCCAGTGAGGCGCCGGCCTGGTTGGCCTGGGCCGAGGTGCCGTCGCCGGCATCGCTGGAACGGCGCATCGCGTCCACGGCGGCTTCGGTGCCTTTTTGCAGGCGGTCGATCATGCCCTGGATTTCCTGGGTGCTGGTTTGAGTGCGGCTGGCCAACGCTCGCACTTCATCGGCCACTACCGCAAAACCACGGCCGGCCTCGCCTGCTCGCGCGGCTTCGATGGCGGCGTTGAGCGCCAGCAGGTTGGTCTGTTCGGCGATCGAACGGATCACCCCCAGCACGCTGACAATCGACGACACGTCCTGTTGCAGGCTGTCGAGGGACACGCCACTGCTGCGGATGTCATTCACCAGCGCATGAATCTGCGCGATGCTGCCGTCCACCACGCGCTTGGCGGCCTGGCCCTCGGCGTCGGTCTGTTGCGCGGCGACGGCGGCGCCCTGGGCGCTGCGCGCGACTTCATGGGCGGCGGAGGACATCTGATTAATGGCGGTGGCCACTTGGTCCGTTTCGTGACGTTGGCGCTCCATCGCGGTTTCCGAGCGCTGGGCTTGCTCGGACACCTGCCCGACCAACCCGGTGAGTTGCGAGGTCATCTCGGTGATCTGCCGCACCAGGCCGTGGATCTTGTCGACAAAGCGGTTGAACGCACCCGCCAGATCGCCCAGTTCATCCTGGCTGGTGATGGCCAGGCGGCGGGTCAAGTCGCCCTCGCCCGCCGCGATATCGTCGAGGTTGGCTTTCATCAAGTTCAACGGCCGCAGGATGGTATTGGCGGTCACCATGCCCACGGCGGCAATCACCAGCAACACCACCACGGCCACACCGAGGATGCTCAGCAGCACGCCTTCCATGCGTTTCTCCACCTTGGCCTCAACCACCGCCACCTGGGCTTCGATGCCGTCGAGGTTGACCGAGGTGCCAATCACCATGTCCCACTTGGGCAGGTATTCGGTGTAGCCAAGCTTGGGCACCAACTCGGTCTGCCCCGGTTGGGTCGAGCTGTATTGCAGGTAGTGGGTGCCGTCCTTGCCGACCTTGACCAGGTCGCGGTTGACGTAGACGCCGTTGGGGTCGCGGTTGTCCTTGAAGCTCTTGCCCACGCCGTCGGGGCTGTTGCCCTTGAACAGGCGGATGGTCTCGGAGTCGTAGCCGAAGAAGTAGCCGTCCTTGCCGTAGTGGGTGTTGGACAGCAACTTGACCACCTCGGCCCGCGCGGCGGTGTCGCCAGGGGCGGCAGCGTCGTAGAGCGGTTTGATGGTGGTCATGGCCACCTCGACGTAACTTTGCAGGGTGGCCTTGGCGTCGTTGAGCAGGCGCTGGCGGGTTTCATCCACCTCGTTGCGTGCCTGGCCCTGGAGGATCCACACGGTGGTCAGGCTGATGACCACGGCAAACAGCAATACCGGCACTACGGCGAGGGACAGGACTTTGGCCTTCAGACTCAGACGCATGGCTTTTCTCTCTTATTAGTGGCGACTTGGAGAGGCTATCGGCCAACTGCAACGGATCTGTAGGCCACTCGTTACCTGTGGCGCGGGAGGTGTTTCAAATCATTAAAGGGTCATCGCAGCGAGCCAGCCGAATGCCAGCAACGGGATGTTGTAGTGCAGGAACGTCGGCACCACGGTGTCCCAGATATGGTGGTGCTGGCCGTCGATGTTCAGGCCGGAGGTCGGGCCGAGGGTCGAGTCCGACGCCGGTGAGCCGGCGTCGCCCAGGGCGCCTGCGGTGCCGACGATGCACACAATCGCCAACGGGCTGAAACCCAGTTGCACACACAGCGGCACAAAAATCGCGGCGAGGATCGGCACCGTGGAAAACGACGAGCCAATGCCCATGGTCACCAGCAGCCCCACCAGCAACATCAGCAGCGCGCCCACGCCACGGCTATGGCCGATGAATGCCGCCGAGGTTTCTACCAACGAACGCACGTCACCCGTGGCCTTGAGCACTTCGGCAAACCCCGAGGAAGCGATCATGATGAAGCCGATCATCGCCATCATCTTCATGCCTTCGGTGAACAGGTCGTCGGTTTCGCGCCAGCGCACGATGCCCGACACCGAAAAGATCAGGAACCCGGCCAGGGCGCCAATGATCATCGAGTCCAGCCACAGTTGAATGATGAACGCCGAGGCAATCGCCAGCCCGGCCACCAGCAGGGTCAGCGGGTTGTACTGCACGGCCACTTGCTCGACGCGCTCGATTTTTTCCAGGTCGTACACGCGCTTTTTGCGATAACTGACAAACACTGCCACCAGCAGGCCAACCACCATGCCCAGCGCCGGCAAGCCCATGGCGTGGGTGACGTTGACCTGGCTGATGTCGACGCCGCTCTTGGCCACGTTGGCCAGCAGGATCTGGTTGAGGAAGATGTTGCCGAAGCCCACCGGCAGGAACATGTACGGCGTGATCAGGCCGAAGGTCATCACACAGGCGATCAGGCGACGGTCCAATTGCAGCTTGGTCAGCACATACAAAAGCGGCGGCACCAGCAGCGGAATAAACGCGATGTGGATCGGCAGGATGTTCTGCGAGGCAATTGCCACGACCCACAGCAGACCGATCAGCAACCATTTGACGTGGCTGCCGCCCGTGGCTTCCTGGCGATCGACCAGCATCAGCGCCTTATCTGCCAGGGCATGGGCCAGACCGGACTTGGCAATCGCCACCGCGAAAGCGCCGAGTAAGGCGTAGGACAACGCCACGGTCGCCCCGCCGCCCAAGCCGCCGTTGAAGGCTTTGAGCGTGGCCTCGATGCCCAGGCCACCGGTTAAGCCACCCACTAGGGCGCCGACAATGATGGCGATGACCACATGCACGCGGGACAAGCTGAGCACCAGCATGGTGCCGACCGCGGCGATGACTGCGTTAATCATGGTTACCTCAAGACAGAAACATAAAAAACAGGCATGCCCGCGCCCGGGCGGCCATGGGGTTGGCTGCCGGCGTGCAGGCTTTAGGAGGTCTTATTAGAGGGCGCGCACTTTGCAGCAGGCGGGCGCGCATGTCAAAAAACGGCGTCGTTTTCAGCGTTCAATTGAACGTTTAAATAATAAAGAACGGCAAAACGCGGCCGATAGCCTGACTCTCTGTGTTTTCAGGTTAAGGATGCTCCTCGATGTTCCTCAGACAGCTCTCCATTCAATGGAAAATCACCCTGCTCGCCGGCCTGTGCCTGCTGGGGATCGTGACCCTGCTGGTGGGTCTGTCGCTGTATCGCATGGAGCACAGCTCGCAGCAGGTCAAAGCCTCGAGCATGCAGATGCTCGACGAGTCCGCCCAGGCACGCATCGAGGCCCAGGGTGAAGTGCAGGCGCTGGGCATTCGCCAGCAGTTCATGGACGCCTACCAGTACGGCCATGGTTTTGCCCGTCAGGTACTGTTTTTGCGCGAACAGGCGGAAAAACGCTTCCTCGACGCCTTCGACACCCGCGAAGACCTGACCCGCCAGGTCAAGGCCGCACTCCAGGCCAACCCGGACCTGCTCGGGTTGTCGCTGGTGTTTGAAGCCAATGCGCTGGACGGCAAGGATGAGCTGTTCGCCAATCAGGCGGAACTGGGCAGCAACGACAAAGGCCGTTTTGCCCTGTACTGGTCGCAACCGACGCCCGGCAAATTGACCTCCATGTCACTGCCCGAAAGCGACATGTCCGACACCCGCATTGGGCCCAGCGGCGAGAAAGCCAACGCCTGGTTCACCTGCCCGCGCATAACCTTGAAACCCTGCGTGATCGAGCCGTACTTTTATGTGATCGACGGGCAAAACGTGCTGATGACCAGCATCGTGTTTCCGCTGATGGTCAACGGCAAAGTCATCGCCTCGCTGTCGGTGGACATCAACCTCAACAGCTTGCAGGCCGTGAGCCAACAGGCCAGCCAGAAGCTGTATGACGGCCAGACGCAAGTCAGCATCCTCAGCCCCACCGGTTTGCTCGCCGGCTACAGCCCGGATGCGAGCAAACTCAGCCAGCGCCTGGATAAAGTCGACACGGCCAGCGGCGCGCAATTGATCAACGCACTGGCGGCCAGCTCGCAGATCCGCAGCGTGCGCACCGACCATCAACTCAAGGTACTGGCGCCGTTCGCACCGATTCCCGGCGGCAAGCCGTGGGGTGTGTTGCTGGATGTGCCGGAAAAAGTCCTGGTGGGCCCCGCCGAGGCGCTCAAGGCGCAACTGGATGCCGATAACACGCGCGGCACCCTGCTGGAACTGAGCCTGGGCCTGCTCGCGGCCGTGGTCGGCCTGGTACTGGTGTGGCTGATGGCTCGCAGCGTGACCCGGCCCATCCTTGGCGTGGCTCGCATGCTGGAAGACATCGCCAGCGGCGAAGGCGACCTGACCCGTCGCCTGGCCTACGACAAGCAGGACGAACTGGGCCAACTGGCCGGTTGGTTCAACCGCTTCCTCGACAAACTGCAACCGATCATTGCCCAGGTCAAACGCTCAGTGCAGGACGCCCGCGGCACGGCCGACCAATCCGCCGCAATTGCCACTGAGACCAGCGCCGGCATGGAACAGCAGTACCGCCAGGTGGATCAGGTGGCCACCGCCTCCCACGAAATGAGCGCCACCGCCCAGGACGTGGCCCGCAGCGCCGCCCAAGCCGCACAAGCCGCGCGCGACGCCGACCAGGCCACCCGCGAGGGCTTGACCGTGATCGACCGCACCACCACCAACATCGGGCACTTGGCGGCGGACATGAGCACCGCCATGGCTCAGGTCGAAGGCCTGGCGGCCAATAGCGAGAAAATCGGTTCGGTGCTGGAAGTGATTCGAGGCATTGCCGAGCAAACCAACCTGCTGGCACTCAACGCCGCCATCGAAGCCGCCCGCGCGGGTGAGGCCGGCCGTGGATTTGCCGTGGTCGCCGACGAAGTACGCAACCTGGCACGGCGCACCCAGGAATCGGTGGAAGAAACCCGCGTAGTGATCGAACTGCTGCAAAACGGCACCACCGATGTGGTCGGCTCCATGGGCAACAGCTATCGCCAGGCCCAGGGCAGTGTCGAGCAGGTCGGCCAGGCGGTCACCGCCCTGCGCCAGATTGGCGAGGCGGTCACGGTGATCAGCGACATGAACCTGCAAATCGCCAGCGCCGCCGAAGAACAAAGCGCAGTGGCCGAAGAGATCAACAGCAACGTGGCGACGATCCGCGATGTGACCGAGTCGCTGTCGGAGCAGGCGAATGAATCGGCGCGGGTGAGCCAAGCGCTGAACAGCCTGGCGAATCAGCAGCAGGGGTTGATGGATCAGTTTCGCGTGTGAGTGAGTTGCACAGATTCTGACCCTTGAGCAGGTCCAATCTGAGAGCGGGCTTGCTCGCGAATGCAGTGTGTCAGTTGCCGAATTTGTCGGCTGACACTCCGTCTTCGCGAGCAAGCCCGCTCCCACATTTTTATATTTTGTGGTGTATCAGGCCTGGCGCTTGGGCAATTCGATTAGCACCCTCAAGCCACCCAACTCACTCTCCAGCAACTGCAACACCCCGCCCCACACCTCGACGATATCGCGCACAATTCCCAGCCCCAAACCATGGCCGTCGATCTGTTCATCCAGACGCGTACCCCGGCTGAACACTTGGTCGCGCTGACTCTGCGGAATGCCCGGCCCGTCATCTTCAACGGCCAGCAAATAGCTGTGCGGCGTTTCGCTGATGCTCAAGCGTATTTCCGCATCCGCCCATTTGCAGGCGTTGTCCAGCAGGTTGCCCAACAGCTCCAGCAAGTCTTCACGGTCCCAGGGCAATTGCAGGCCGGGCGTGAGGTGGTAACTCAAATCCAGGTGTTCACCGTGGATCATGTTCAGCGTGGCCAGCAGGCCGGGCAGCTCTTTTTCGCAATCAAACAAGGCACCTGGCAGGGTTTCGCCGGCAAGGCGCGCGCGGTTGAGTTCGCGATTCAGGCGTTGCTGCACTTGCTCCAGCTGGTCGCGCAAAAGCTTGCCCAGTTCGGGATGGGCCTTGAGCTGCTCACTGGAGGCCACGCTCAAGAGCACGGCCAACGGCGTTTTCAGCGCATGCCCCAAGTTGCCCAACGCGTTGCGCGAGCGCTTGAGGCTGTCTTCGGTGTGAGCCAGCAGGTGGTTGATCTGCGCCACCAGGGGTTCCAGTTCCAGCGGCACTTGAGTGTCGAGTTGTGAGCGCTGGCCTTGTTGCAGTTGAGCGATCTGTTCGCGGGCGGTTTCCAGCGGGCGCAAGGCGCGGCGCACCGTGACCCGTTGCAGGATCAGCACCAGCAGCAATGCCGCAAGGCCCATCACCAGGCCGATCTGACGCATCAGACGGAAACTTTCCCGCACCGGCGTGTAGTCCTGGGCCACGCTGATGGAAATCGACTGGCCAAAACGCTTGTAGTCCGAGCGCAACACCAGCAGTTGCTGGCCTTCCGGGCCCAGTTGCAGGTTGCCCTTGAGCCCGGCTTCCGGCAGCCGGGGCAATTCCTGGTCCCACAACGAACGGGAACGCCAATGAATGTCGGCAAAATCAATACGGAAATAATGCCCGGAAAACGGCCGCTGATAGGCCGGCGACAAACGTTGTTCATCCAGTTGCACCCCGTTCGGGCCGCGCACCAGCGCCACCAGCAGGTTTTCGCTGTCGTTGCGCAAGCCCGCTTCCAGATAGCGCTGCAAACCGGCCTCGAACAACCACAGGCTGGTTTGCGCCAATACCACGCCGACGATCACCATCACGCTGATCAGCCCCAGGCTCAGGCGCCGCTGAATCGACCTCATGCAGGGCTGGCGCCAAAGCGGTAACCCTGGCCGCGCCGAGTCTCAATCACGCTGCGGCCCAGCTTGCGACGCAGGTGGTTGACGTGAACTTCCAGCACGTTGGAGTCACGCTCGGTCTCGCCGTCATAAAGATGTTCGGCCAGGTGGCTTTTCGACAGGATCTGTTCCGGGTGCAGCATGAAGTAGCGCAGCAGCCGGAATTCGGCGGCGGTCAGCTGGATCTCTTCGCCGTCGCGCAGTACACACTGGCGGCCTTCATCCAGGTGCAACCCGGCAGCTTGCAAGGTGGGCTGGTTGGCGTGGCCATGGGAGCGGCGCAACAACGCCTGGACACGCAAGTGCAGTTCTTCGGGGTGAAAGGGTTTGCTCAGGTAATCGTCGGCACCGGCCTTGAGCCCTTCGATGCGCTCGGCCCAGGAGTCGCGCGCGGTGAGAACCAGCACAGGCGTGGCCAGGGCGGCTGCGCGCCATTGCGCCAACACCTCCAACCCCGGCAGGCCGGGCAAACCGAGGTCGAGAATGATCAGGTCATAGGGTTCGCTGCGGCCCTGATAGGCGGCATCACGCCCATCGGCCAGCCAGTCGACGGCATAGCCCTGGCGCTGCAGGCCGGCCAGCAGTTCATCGGCCAAGGGAACGTTGTCTTCCACCAGAAGCAGGCGCATCAGTCGTCTTCCTTATCTTTGAGCAGCACGCCGGTGGTCGCATCCAGCTTGATCTCGCGCACCACGCCTTCGGTGGTCACCAGCTCCACCTCATAAGCATATTGGCCGTGTTTTTTTTCAAGCTCGGCTTCCAACAACCGAGAGCCGGGGTAGCGCGCCATGGCCTGCTGCAACAGTTGCTCGAGCGGCAGGATCACGCCCTGCTGGCGCAGTGCCAAAGCTTCATCCTGGTTGAGGTCGCGGGCCGCCAGGCTGGAACAAAAAGCCAGGAGCACCAGCACCATCAAACCACTGGCGCGTCGATATACCTTCATTACGTTTCCTGATGATTCTTGAGCACGTGCCCGCTGAGCGCGTCCAATTCGACTTCCCACTCGATGCCGTCGGCATCTTCCAGTTCGACTTGGTACAAGTACTTGCCGTAGGCCTCGTCGAGGTCGGTGTCCAGCAGGGTCGAACCTGGGTGAAGTGCCAGGGCCGTGGCTTCCAGCTGATCAAAGGCGACGATTGTAACAGTGCCAGGCAATGTCAGTGGTTTGTCAGGGTCCACTGCCCAGGCCTGTGCCGAGGTGCAGGCGATGATACCGGCGGCGACCAGCGCTGTGAGGCGCTTCATGGCAAATCTCCGTTTCAGGATGTTTTTCCTACGCAGGCCAACGTACCCGTTGCAACTTAACTGAAACTGAATTGCCACCATGGCATTTTTCAATCGCCCTCTTTTACCCATCACCCGCGAGTTTTCCTATACTGCCCCGCTCGCTTGAACAGAGACTGGTATGACAGCCATCCACATCAAATTTCCCGCGTTGACGCTCAAGGCCGGTAAACGCGCCTTTGCGCGCATTCGCGAACAGGGCCTCAAACCTGCGGATGTCGGTATCCTGCCCGGCGCGGCCGGCGGCCCCAAGGCATTGGGCATCCAGGGCCTGGACCTGGCCTTGTTCGGCGACTGGTTGCCGCGCGCCCCACGCGAGCGTGCGCTGATCGGCGCCTCCATCGGCTCCTGGCGGTTTGCCAGCGCCTGCCTGCCCGACCCGGTGCAAGGCCTGCTCGACCTTGGCCGCCTGTACAACGAACAACGCTTTGCCAAGGGCGTGACCATGGCCGAGGTCAGCCGCAGCTGCCAGCGCATGCTCGATGACCTGCTCGCAGGCCGTGATGCACGGGTGCTGGACAACCCCGACTATCGCCTGAACATCATGGTGGTCAAAAGCCACGGCCTGCTCGCCGATGACCATCGCGGTCGGCTCGGTCTGGGCCTGTCGTCGGTCATTGCCGACAACCTGCGCGGCCGTGCGCGGCTGGCGCGGCACTTCGAACGGCTGATCATCCACGACCCGCGCCAGGCGCCGCCGGTGCATCCGCTGAAGGACTTCCCTTCGCGCTTCCTCGACCTGGACCTGCGCAACTTGCGCCAGGCACTGCTGGCGTCCGGCTCGATCCCCATGGTGATGCAAGGCGTACGCGACCTGCCCGGCGCGGGCGCCGGCACTTACCGCGACGGCGGCCTGCTCGACTATCACCTCGACCTGCCCTACCACGGCGATGACATCGTGCTGTACCCGCACTTCACCGACCGGGTCATCCCCGGCTGGTTCGACAAGGGCCTGCCGTGGCGGCGCAGTAATCAACAGGGCTTGCAGGACGTATTGTTGCTGGCCCCATCCAAGGACTACTTGGCCCGCCTGCCCCACGGCAAGCTGCCGGACCGCAGCGACTTCAAGCGCTTCATGGGCGATGACCCGAGCCGCAACAAGTACTGGCAAACCGCAATGAGCGAGAGCCGACGGTTAGGCGATGAGTTCCTGGAACTGGCAGATAACGGCACATTGGGCGAGCACTTGCTGGCGCTATGACCAAGCGGTATGCGCGGCGAAGGATCAAGCTGTTAAACTCGCCGCCTGCCAGATACCTGACCGAGCTGAAAATACCGTGGAAATCTTCAAAGAATTTACCTTCGAGTCCGCCCACCGCCTGCCCCACGTGCCGGACGGCCATAAATGCGGGCGCCTGCATGGGCATTCGTTCAAGGTGGCGATCCACCTGAGCGGCGACCTCGATCCGCATACCGGCTGGATTCGCGACTTCTCGGAGATCAAGGCGATTTTCAAGCCGCTCTACGAGCGCCTCGACCACAACTACCTCAATGACATCCCAGGCCTAGAAAACCCGACCAGCGAGGTGCTGGCCAAATGGATCTGGACTGAGCTCAAACCGCTGCTGCCGGAACTCAGTGCGATTCGCATCCATGAGACCTGCACCAGCGGCTGCATCTATCGCGGCGAGTAAGCGATGGCACATTGAAGAACCACCTGCGGGTGGTTTTTTTATGCCCGGAGAGCCTCGATGTAAAGCAGCCTTGACATGGTAATTGATCATACCTAACGTAAAGCACACTTTACTTATGGAGAGAGTCATGTCGCCCAAACGCTTTCTGATGGAATTCGCAGTCGTCATGGTGGTGTACATTTTGTGCGTCGTGGTTTCCAGCTCGCTCGTTCGATCCATGCCTGACGGGGTCGCCAAAATCGCCCTGGCGTTGCTGCCGGTGATTCCCATGATCGCGATGGCGGTTTCGATCGTCCGCCGCGTGAACGCCATGGATGAAATGGGCCGCAAGATCCAACTGGATGCTCTCGCTGTGGCGTTTGTCTGCACCGCACTCACGACGTTCAGCTACGGCTTTCTGGAAACCGCCGGTTTTCCACGCCTGTCGGCCTTCATGGTGTGGCCGATCATGGGCGGCGTCTGGTGCGTGGCCACGATCGTCGGCACAAGGCGCTACCAGTGAATAATCAGCTGCGCCAGTTGCGCGCCGAACGGGGTTGGTCCCAGGCCGACCTTGCACAGCGCCTGGAGGTTTCGCGCCAGACCGTCAATGCCATCGAAACCGGCCGCTATGATCCGAGCTTGCCGTTGGCGTTCAAGATCGCCAAGGTGTTCGAGCGCAGTATCGAGGCGATCTTCGAAGCACCAGCAGACTGAGTCATTTGTTACAGGAGCACACTGCAATGATGCGCCCCGCCACCCCTGATGACGTTGCTGCCATCGAGGCCATTGTCGAAGCCGCCTACTCGCCCTACATCGAGCGGATCGGCCGCAAGCCAGGGCCGATGCTTGAGGACTATCATCTGTTGGTCGAGGCTGGCGGCGTTTACGTGCTGGACAACGCCGGGAAGGTTCAGGGGTTCATTATCCTGCTCAAGGGCGAAGGTGCTTTGCTGCTGGGCAACCTCGCTGTAGCACCTGACGCCCAGGGCTTGGGATTCGGACGACTGCTGATGGATTTTGCCGAACGACGCGCCATCGACGCCGGCTACGCAGCGATTTACCTGTACACCCATGAAACCATGACCGAGAACATCGCGTTGTACACACGCCGTGGCTACGTGCAAACCCATCGCGCCGTGGAACAGGGTCTGCGCCGTGTGTACATGACCAAGCGCCTTTAGCAGCAGCTGATCCAATTTGTATCACCGCTGCACCGCTTTCGTGCCCGACTGGGCACAAAGACCACTGTTCCCTGCGACTCTCCCCAATGCGGCTATAAATACTGTGCACGGTGCACAGCATCTTGCGTGCGCCTGTCACTTCTGCCGATCTGGCACGCGCGGTGCAACAGGCCTGCGTCACTCATTCAGGGAGCAGGGCCATGACTCAGCAAGAACCGGGCAACGATTACCCCCTCAGCGAAGTGCCGATGCATGCGCGCAAGGGCCTGGCATCCACCGCCATGGTGCTGCTGGGGTTCACGTTTTTCACCGCGACCATGTTTGCCGGCGGCAAGCTGGGCGTAGCGTTCAGTTTTACCGACATGCTCGGCGTTGTGGCCCTGGGTAACCTGTTGCTGGGCATTTACGCCGCGGGCCTGGGTTACATCGCGTTCAAGAGTGGCTTGAATTCAGTGTTGATGGGCCGCTTCTGCTTTGGCGAGGTCGGCAGCAAGCTCAGCGACTTGATCCTCGGCTTTACCCAGATCGGCTGGTACGCCTGGGGCACGGCCACCGCCGCCGTGGTGCTGGGCAAGTATTTCGAGCTGAGCCAGGGCAGCGTGTTGGGCCTGATGGTGCTGTTCGGCATGGTGTTCTGCGCCACGGCGTATGTGGGATATCGCGGGCTGGAGGTGCTGTCCTACATCGCGGTGCCGGCCATGGGTATCCTGCTGTTTCTGTCGATGTGGGTCGCCACGGTAAAAGTCGGCGGGCTGGACGGCCTGCTGGCAGTCGTGCCGACGGGCGAGCTGGATTTGTCCACCGCGATCACACTGGTGTTTGGCACTTTTGTCAGCGGTGCGACCCAGGCCACCAACTGGACGCGGTTTTCCCGTTCGGCCAAGGTCGCGGTGCTGGCCAGCCTGATCGGATTTTTTATCGGCAATGGTTTGATGGTACTGATCGGGGCCTATGGCGCCATCGTCTACCAGCAGCCAGACGTGGTGGAAGTGTTGTTGCTGCAAGGCTTCGCGATGGCGGCCATGGCCATGTTGTTGCTCAATATCTGGAGCACCCAGGACAACACCATTTACAACTTTGCCGTCGCCGGCTGCAACTTGCTGCGGACCCGCCGCCGCAAGACCGTGACCCTGGCCGGTGCGGTTATCGGCACCCTGCTCGCGCTGCTCGGCATGTACGACATGCTGGTGCCCTACCTGATTTTGCTGGGCACAGTGATCCCACCGATTGGCGGCGTGATAATGGCAGACTTCTTCTACCGGTATCGCGGCCAGTACCCGCGCCTGGCCGAGACGCGCCTGCCGGCATTCAATTGGCCTGGGCTGGTGGCGTACGCGGTGGGCACGGTGCTGGCGTTCCACTCGCCCTGGGTGGCGCCACTGGTGGGGATTGTTGCCGCGTCGCTGACCTACGTCGTGCTGACCGCCGTGCTGCGTGTGCGTGCGCCGCTGGCTGATGCCCCGGCATGAGCCTCACCGTCGCCGATGTACTGGCCCTGCCCGGCCTTGAATCGATGCGCCTGCGCGCAGGTGACAGCGGCCTGGATAACGCCGTGCGCTGGCCGTATGTCGCGGAAAACAGCGGGATTGCCGAGTGGGTACTGGGCGGCGAGTTGGTGTTCGTCACCGGCATCAATCACCCACGCGATGAACCCAACCTCCTGCGTTTGCTGGAAGAAGCGTGCCAGCGTCAGGTTGCCGGTCTGGTGATCCTCACCGGGCCGGCCTATATCCAGACAATCCCCCAGCGCCTGTTGAGCGCCGCCGAAGCGGCCGGCATGCCGCTGATCGAGCAGCCTTACTCGCTGAAAATGGTGCTGGTGACACAGGCGATTGGTTCGGCGCTGATCCAGTCCGAGCAACTGGGCCGTTCGCGACACGACGTGCTGGAACGCTTGCTCGCCGGTGATTATCAGTCCCTTGAGGTGTTACTGAATCGGGCAGCGCAGCTGGGCATGTCGCTGGCCGGGCATTGGCAGGTTGTCCAGTTGCAACTGGAGGGTGGCGAGGCATTATTTGCCCAGGGTGATATTGCGCAGACGGAGGCGCAATTGGCCCGGCAGCACGACAGTATCGCGCGTCGATTGCGCCAGTTTTCGGCGCGGCATCATGCAGCATTGCCGATTGTGGGCAGGGCTGGGCACTGGACATTGTTGCTGCCGGCCACCGATGCCGTGCAAGCGTTGGCCAATCGCCAACAATGGGTTGCCTGGCTTAATCCCTTGAACCTGCGGCTGGCCCCTTTGAAACTGTTTATCGGCCTGAGTGCCGCTGCCCACCCACCCGCGAGCCTGGCTCAGGCGCAGGATGAGGCACGCCAGGCATTGGCGGCGGCGCGACGTTTCAGCGACCGCGCCGGGCTTTGCGTGTATGACGAACTCGGCGTATTGAAGCTGCTCAGTGGCGTGCGTGATCGCGCCCTGCTCGACCAGTTTCTCAATGAGCGCCTGGGCCCGTTGTTGCGCCACGACAGCCACCATGGCCCCTGCCTGATGCCGACCCTGGAAGCCTGGTTTCACGAGAATGGTAACCTTGTGGCCGCCGCGCAGCGCCTGGCCCTGCACCGCAACACGGTGACGCACCGCGTCCAGCGTATCGAAGCCCTGAGCGGGCTGACGCTGGGCAACTCATATGACCGCCTGGACATCGGAATAGCCCTGATGATCTGGCGGCTGACTGCCTGATTGTCTTTAGCCAAGAGGAACTTGCCCATGCATATCATCAACGCCCGCCTGCGCAACCGTGAAGGCCTGCATGATCTGCACCTGGAACACGGCCGGATCGCCAGCATCACTTCGCAAACCGAGGTACCTGCTTTAAGGGCCGGTGATTTGGACGCCGCTGGCAACCTGGTCATACCGCCTTTTGTTGAACCCCACATTCACCTCGACGCCACCCTTACGGCTGGCGAACCGCGCTGGAACATGAGCGGCACGTTGTTCGAAGGCATCGAATGCTGGGGCGAGCGTAAAGCCACGATCACCCAGGAAGACACCAAGACTCGCGCCAAAAAAACCATCCAAACCCTGGCAGCCCACGGCATTCAGCATGTCCGCACCCACGTCGACGTCACTGACCCCGAGCTCACGGCACTCAAAGCCATGCTTGAGGTACGCGAAGACAGCTCGCACCTGATCGACTTGCAAATCGTCGCCTTCCCCCAGGAAGGCATCGAGTCCTACCGCAATGGCCGCGAGTTGATGGCCGAGGCCATTCGCCTGGGCGCCGACGTCGTCGGCGGCATTCCCCACTTTGAGTACACCCGTGACCAAGGCGTCAGCTCGGTGAAGTTCCTCATGGACCTGGCCGAACGCACGGGTTGCCTGGTGGACGTGCACTGCGACGAAACCGATGACCCTCACTCGCGCTTTCTCGAAGTGCTGGCCGAAGAAGCCCGCAGCCGCGACATGGGCGCACGCGTCACCGCCAGCCACACCACGGCCATGGGCTCCTACGACAATGCGTATTGCGCCAAACTGTTTCGCCTGCTGGGGCACTCAGGAATCAGCTTCGTCTCCTGCCCCACCGAAAGCATTCACCTGCAAGGCCGCTTCGACAGCTTCCCGAAACGCCGCGGCGTGACCCGCGTCAACGAACTGCTCGACGCCGGCATGAACGTATGCTTTGGCCAGGATTCGATCGTCGACCCTTGGTACCCCCTGGGCAACGGTAACATCCTGCGGGTCCTGGAAGCCGGTTTGCACATTTGCCATATGCTCGGCTATCGCAATCTGCAAAGTGCTCTGGACCTGGTCACCGACAACAGCGCCAAGGCCATGGCCCTGGGCGAGCGTTATGGCCTGGAGCCGGGGCGCCCGGCCAACTTGCTGATCTTGTCGGCAAACAGCGACTACGAAGTTATTCGCAGCCAGGGCCTGCCGCTGTACTCAATCCGCAATGGCAAAGTGCTGATGAAACGGCAACCGGCGCAGGTGGAGTTTTTGTAACCGGCCTGACTACACAATGGCGTCGAGGTCGAGCGGATGCACCTTGCCTGAACCGTCATGAATCGGCGCAGGAATACTGGCAACTTGCGCCAACTCACGGTTTTCAGGGTGGCTGAACCAACGCTTCAAGCTGGGTTGCAGGTGCGCGCGATCGGCGTGACTGCCATACACGTCGCGGGCGTCCAGGCGCCGCCAGCGCAGGGACTCCAAGCGTTGGCGACTGGTGCGCAACCGGTCAATTTCTGTGTTCAACGCCTGGCTATGTTCGTGCCCATAGCCACGCTGGTTTGAGGGGCGGCGACGGTCCAGCTCGCGGTTCTTGTCGCGCAACTGCGCAGTCATGCTCTCAAGGGCACGGTCCAGCAGCTCAAATTCTCTCTGCGTGACCAGAGGCCCTTGGCTATCAACGGTTTGTTGCCAGCGACGCAACGTGGCCCAGGCCGCCGGGATGTAACTGGCCGTCATGAAGTGCTGGCTGGCCTGAAACAGTTGTTTCAGCACGTTGGCGCGGTTGGGCATGTCACCTTGAAGTTGCAAGGCACGGTTACAACCGGCCTGCAGAATAGACTCACAACCGGGCGTCCATAACACCGAGGAATGCGTGCCATCGGCCAGTTTGATCGGCATGAAGTGCTGCTGTTCGCCGTGATGCTGGTAGGGACTGCCACCCACACGCACCAGGCCGGCGGCAAACAGAAGCCCACCCGGACCGGGTGCGCTGAACAACGCCACTACACCCGGAACCCAGAGTTTTGCGGTGGTGTTCATCCACGTGGCCGGAACGCTGGGCACCGGGTCGTTGTGGTTGACGATGCGATGGTGGACCAGCGCTGAGGCGCCTTCGGTAAACTCGGCGTCGGCGGCGCGAGGCGCGCCATAGGTGTAGAGGAGAATGTTGTACTGAGTGTCGGGGATTCGTCGCAATCCTTCTGCCAGGAGCAAGGCGATGGCGCCGCCGAGGCTGTGGCCGCAGATTACAATGCGCTGGCCGCTGTGAAACTGCTCGAGGTATCGCAGAATAAAATCGCGCATCGCTAGGTACGCCTGATAGAAGCCCTTATGGGCTTTGCCCACGCCGTCAGAAAACGGCACTTGGTGGGCGTCGGCGTCTCGCAGTGCATCGGCGCCGCTGGCGGTGCCTCGCACAGCGATCAGGATGATTTCAGCGTGATGAGTGATGAACGCCTGAGTGTCCGTTCCGAACTGCTCATCGTTGAAAAAATGCACCAGAGCAGGATGCTCCTGTTTTGCGCCAAGCTCAGAGCGGTTCTGTGGGTACACGTCAGGGTCGAAGGGCACGATCTCAAAACGCTGGGAGTATGGGACTTCCTCATAGAGCGGGTAAAAGCGCTGCACCTGCTCGCGATCAACATTCCAGGCTTCTTGATAGGCCGAAAGCTTTTCGACGAACAGATTCCCTATGCCGGGATCCAGAGCAAAGCTGACTTGATCCACCGGATTCGTTGGAGGCTGCTGGCCAAAATCGCAGTAACTCAAGGTAGCCATCAGCGCCAATTGGTAGAGGTTCAAGGCGCAGAAACGATCCTCTGTGGATAGCATCGGGCGCAGGGCTCGCAAAGGTCGTACCTCCAGCACGGTATGCAGGTTGGGGAACAACACCACACCTGACAAAGTCGGCTGAGGCGGACCGAAGCCCAACTCAGCCATCATTTTTAACGCATGGCGTTGAGGTGGGTAAGTGCGGGGCGCCAACGGCGGTAAGTGAGCAACATGCCGGACCAGGTCGCGCACTTCTACCTGATAAAACCGGTCCGCTTTGCGCTGTGCAGGATTTCCCTCGATACGCTGGCCGTCAGCAGTGCAAAAGCGGGTTTGTTCGGCCCGGGCCTGGAGTTCGGTGATGGGCAATTTGTAAGTCTTGCGCGTACTCAATTCAAAATACGGCTGCTCATTTCCAGCGTATAGCCCCTCCAGAATAAGCACGACAGGACCGCAGTAAAATCCTTGTAGCTTGGCAAACCCCTCCCCAGTCAGCCTGCCATTGTACGAGTGGCCCGTACTGTCATAGACAGTGTAACCAAGCCCGCCGTAGGCCTTCCCACTGCCCGTTTCATCAACCAGACAAAAGCTTGCCCAATGCCCTTTCAATGCACATGCAGGCATGTTGCTGCTGAAAAAAGCTTGCTTGCGCGCTTCTTGATTCATGACTCGACTCCTTGTCAATTACAGGTGGGATAGACATCACAAGTGCGTCCATCCGGCATCTTTATAGGTTTGAAGTCCTTGTTATCGGGCTCGCAAGCTCCCTGCTGATCCTCAAAGCTTTTACCCCTGCAGCGTTTCCAACCTCCCGGTACAGCTATCCACCGCCGGTCAAAAGCCGGTTCTTCCTGATCTGAAAGCGCCAGTTCCAGCCTGACTTTTTTTCCAGGTAACAGCTCTCGCTGCACGACACCGCCCGCTCGAACTTTCTGCCGCTGCCCTCCTGCGTCCAACGCTCTGCACTCCAGAATTTTTCTGATTGCATGCAAGGGCCCCACCGTGCGAAAAAACCACCTGCATTGACCGGCCAGCTCCTGCACACCTGAGCCGGGCATCCCTGCTACGCGCTCAGATTCGACAGGATCTGCGAAATAGATAGCGGCTGAATCTCCACCGACATCTGCGTCGCGCTCGCCCCATTTCGCATAAATGTCGAACTCCACGCTCTTCAACACCGATGGGCATCCCTCGATGGTTTCAGTCAGCGGCAGGTCATAGCTCACTCGTTCGGCCACCGGTTTGTAATCAGCAATAAAGATCTTCCGCTCTGGCCTCTTGCCTCGACGTCGCGGCAAGGTACACAACTGGTCCCTTGCAGGACCGTAGTTAGCCGCCCCTGTAAACCGAAACTCCGCAGGCAAATCCACCTCCAACGTGAAGTGATTGACCGGCCCCACCGCACATCCCGAAAGCCATCCCGCACCCAGCGCGACCAATGCACCACGCAGCCGCTTATCCATGCTTGCCTCCCAGCCTGCGCCACTGCGCCGATACTCGTTCGAAGTGGTCCCCAGGCGTTTCTCCTTGCATTGGCTGCCACTGAATGACGCTGGTACGCGTTGCCTCTTCCAGCCTGCGCACCACCAGGAACTCAAGCTGTTGCGGCGCACGCCATTGCCACGCACGAGCCTGTTCCAATACCTGAGATAACCAGATTCGAGGGTCCTGGAATTCAACCAGTGCGGCGAGGTCTTCGCTGTGCTCGGTCAGCAGGTAACGCAGGACATTGGCGTGCAGGATGGCCGCCGTATGGGGGTTGGGGGTGTTGAGCCAGGGTGCCGGAACTGGCACCGGATACTCACCCGGGGCCGGATTATCGCCGTGGTGCCAATGGCCCTCGTGCCAGTAGCACACGCTGATCAGCGGGCCGAGGAACACCGGCCAGTGCTCGCTCGGCAGATGAGCCAACACGCGAGCCAGGGTTCGATTGTCATGAAAGCGATACAACGCCTGGCTGCCCTCGAGCCCTACCAGCATGCGCTCGCGCCAATGTCGGGCCGCACCTGCCAGGTCGTCGTCGGGCAGGCTTGCCAACCAACCCCAGTCAGATTGCGGGTGCTGCAGCAGGTCGAACAGCGCAGGCTCACTTGCCTGCTCCAATAGCAGGATCACCGGACCAACCGCTGCCAGTTCGGCCACAGCGCTCTCACCGTAAAGACTGCAATATTGCGACAGATTACGGGCTGCCAGCAGCGGCTGGCGTGCGTCATGGTTGCCGTCAAGGATCAGACATAGTCGGCGGCCCGCTTGTTGCTGTTGGGCCATCCAGCGGCCAGGCGTGCTCTGCATCAAGCAGCCCTCCGCTTGATAGCGCACTGGCCTTCGCGGCATTGCTCGCACACAGGACAAAAATCAGCCCCCAATTGCCGGGCCAACGCCATGACGAGGCCTTGTGCAGCCGCCATTTTCGGACCGATTGCTGCTGAAAAGGGGCTCGTTGATGAATTCGGGGGTGGCAAGCCGCCGACGGTAATGGGTTTACTGGTAAAAATACCGCCGGCCTGAACCAGCACATACTCACCCCCAGCCCTGAGGCTCAGTTGCGCGCCCGCATCGATGACCAGGCTGGCACCTGCCTTGAGATGGATTTGTTGCCCGGCTTCTATGACCAGCAAACGCCCTACCCGTGTCTGACTGTCGCCCTGCACGTCCAGGTGATCATGCGCTTTGAGCTCGACATTGCGATCACCCCCGATATGACGACGCTCGCCGCTTTGCAGGTGAGCCGTGCTCAGTCCCCGGATGATTTCGTGGCGCTCTCCGACGACCTCCAAGCGACTGTCGTGCCCCACTTTCTGCTCCAGATCACGCTGAGCGCGCAAGTAGATGAGTTCCTCGCCACGGCGATCTTCAAGGTGCAGTTCGTTGGCTCCCCCGCCGCCCGGCGAACTGCGGCTGCGCAAGACACTGCGGGTACCGTGCTGCGGCAAAGGATAGGTCGGCATGTGCAACGCATTGGGCAGGCAGCCGTTGATCAATGGCCGGTCGGGGTCGCCCTCCAGGAAGGTCACCAGCACCTCCATGCCCACGCGCGGAATCATCATTGCGCCAAAGCCATCCCCCGCCCAACCGGACGCTACCCGTACCCAGCAGCTGCTTTTGTCATCGGCGTTTTCCAGGCGATCCCAATGAAACCGTACCTTCACCCGGCCATAAGCATCGCAATACACCTCCTCGCCCGCAGGCCCTGTCACCGTGGCGGTTTGACTGCCATTGATGGTCGGCTTCGGGTGCTTCAGACGAGGCCGATAAGGCGCGCGCCAGGGTGTGGCGATGAACCGGTTGCGGTAGCCCTGGAATGCGTCCGTCTCAACCACCGCTTCCTCAAGTACCTGCGGTTGATAACCCTCATGACGCACTGATGTGATCAACCAAAGGTCGTTGCAGGCCGGATCGGGGTGATCGCGCAGTTCGAGGAAATGGCCGCTGCTCAACGCAGCTTGATCACTGCTGCCCAGCGCGTGATGACGGTCGCTCTGATGGCGCTCCAGGCTTCGGCGCGCCAATTGTTTGCCCCGTGCAGGGTCAAAGAAGCCACCAGGGTAGCGATAATCCTCCAAAGGTTGCGCCCAGGCAGTGCCTGCCGTGTCGTGCAAGCGCAACAACGGGTGCTCGAAATCATGATCGCGGCGAGCCGTATGCCGAGTGCGGATTTCCAGGCGCACCTCGAAACCCTGGATCACCCCCGATTCGTCGACATAGTCATGCACCGGACAGTAGCGCTGCGCAGGCAAGCGCCGAAACACCGTCTGGTCGTCACCAAACACCAGCACGTGATTGTTCGTGCTGTGGCGGAAATGGTAGTGAATGCCCTCCTCTTCACACAGGCGCTGGATGAAGTGCAGGTCGGTTTCAGCGTACTGCACGCAGAACGTGCGTGGCGGATAGACCACCGGGCCGAGTTCGAAGCAATAGGCGTCGGCAAGGATACCGTGATGCTCAAGCACCGCAGCGATGATCTGCGGCACACTGCGCTGCTGGAAAATCCGCTGGTCGCGCCTGTGGGCCAAGCACGCCAGCCGGGGGGCCAGGGTGAGGTGATAACGGGTCAGCCGTGCGCCCGGATCATCACGGCCGATGGCGTGGATTTGCCCATGCAGCCCTGCGTCCGCCGCGCCGAAGTCAAGATAGGCAGGCTGATGGAGCAGTGCCTCAAGGTCCAGCGATGCGTTTTCACTGACTACCTGCAGTTGAATGAAATAAGGCTGATCAATGACTTCATTGCCTTCAAAAGCGAGCACTTGAAAGTCGCTGGCAACTTCTGAAAGTATCAATTTGAAACGTGTTGACATTAACGCACTCACCATCCGTAGTTACCCATCATCAAATAGTTGATTGAAAGGCTTTCTCCCGTCGGATGTTGATCGAACAGCTGGGAAAAAGCGCCTTAACGCAGTGAAGCTTAGCGATTCCAGGCGACATTCGGCTCTTCAAAAACAAAAAAGAAGTTTCGTACATTGGGGTCGGAAGTGTCTTTTACGAAACATTACAGGGCATTAATAGAGCAACTACGAACAACAAGAAATTTCCTACGTTAACTTCACAAGCCTAACTAACCAATAAAGAAACAGCTGACACTAACCCACGCCATCAGCTGCTCTGTCACGATCAGGCTTGAGCCCTGGCAGTCCCGAACAGGCTGACGTTCAGCAGTGTTTCATCCTGGCTTTGCAACCGTACGGGCGCCGTGCCACCTGGCATGACCACGGTTACCACGCCGTCCGTGACCCAACCTGCTCGCCATGCCGCGCACGCCACTGCACTGGCGCTGGTCCCCGAGGACGCGGTGGGACCCTCTCCCCGCTCAAACACCCGCGCGATCAGGTGATTGTCCGAAGATCGGGCAGCCCATTGCAGATTGATTCCGGCACTACAAGGTTGACCACGCCCGAGCGGCGGTGCGAAGGCAATCGCCTGCAACAACCCGAACAGTTCAGGCTGTTGCATCGACCAATTGTCGGGTAACGCGCTGGCGTGCTCGACGAGCGTCACGCAATGAGGGTTGCCCACGCGTACAAACTCACTGCAAGCCCAGTGCGGGTTGATTGCCGCCAACGCGGCCACATGACTGAACTCACGTTCCCTGACCGCAACCGCATTAACACCCGCAGCAGCCACTGCGCCGGGACCGAACATCGGTAGCCCCAATGCCAGCCAGAAACCGGTCACCTGTTCGTACAACGCCGGCTCCACGCGGGTGGCAACAGGCGACGCCGTGGCCGGCTGGTCATGGTGCACGCGCAATTCACACGTCTGAACCATCAAGCCCTGATCGGTCAACGCCTGCGCAAAGATAGTCAGACCGTTGCCGCTGCGTTCGGCGAGGGAGCCATCCGTATTGACGATCAGCAGGTCGAACGGCGGCGCGGATTGAAATGGCCCGACCAGCAAACCATCGCAACGGTGCGCCTTCGCATTGGCGGGTCGAGGCAACGCGCCCCAGCCGCACTCGGAGGAGATTGCCGATGCTGCCCAGTCCTTGCGAGTGTGCGCCGCCAAGTCAGCGCGCTCGGGCACATCGACACCGCGGCTGCGCAGATAAGCCGGGCTGGCCACCGCGTAGATATTGCCCCGCGCGTCATAGAACTGGGTCATATTGCCACCCGCTTGAAAATCTTCATCGGCTTGTCCGTCCAATTGCCTGCACACGGGACGGCAGCGTATTACAGAACTGTCGATCGGGTCATCCGAAGGGAACCCGGCTCGCTCGAGAGCGCCTGATATGCAAGGATGTCGCGCCGGACATCGTTCGCTGAACGCAAAACCAAGGATTTTTCATGACTGCCATTCCCACTCCAGCGCCCGCGGTTCCCGGGCGACTGGAACAAATGTCGACCCGTATCGCTTTTTTCATCGCCGGCTTCGGCATCGCCGCCTGGGCGCCGCTGGTGCCGTATGCCAAGGCTCGCGCGCAACTCAACGAGGGCACGCTGGGTCTGCTGCTGTTGTGCCTGGGAGTGGGTTCGATCATCGCCATGCCGGTGGCCGGTGCGCTGGCCTCACGTTTCGGCTGCCGACGCGTGCTGACGGGCGGCACGATCATGATCTGCCTGGCCCTGCCGATACTCGCGACGGTCAGCTCGATCCCACTGCTGATGGCCGGGCTGTTTCTGTTCGGCGCAGGCCTGGGCACCGTGGATTCGACGGTCAACCTGCAAGCCGTCATCGTTGAGCGTGCCAGCGGTAAAACCATGATGTCGGGCTTTCACGGCCTGTTCAGCCTCGGCGGCATTGTCGGTGCGGCGGGAGTCTCCGGGTTGCTCGGCCTGGGCCTGTCGCCGTTGCAGGCGACCCTGGTGGTGATCGTGATCGTGGCGGTCGCGCTGCTCAAGGCCGGGCCACATCTGTTGCCCTACGGCAGTGAAAGCTCGGGCCCGGCGTTTGCAGTGCCTCACGGTGTGGTGCTGTTTATTGGCTGCCTGTGTTTCATCGTATTTTTGGCTGAGGGCGCGGTGCTGGATTGGAGTGCCGTATTCCTCAGCGCCGAGCGTGGCCTGGATGAGGCTTACGCCGGCCTCGGCTATGCGGCATTTGCCTTGACCATGACTGCAGGACGCCTGACCGGCGATGCCATTGTGCGACGGCTGGGCGCCACCCGTGTGATTGTTATCGGCGGCTCGCTGGCCACCGCCGGCATGCTGCTCGCCACGCTGTTCCCGGCCTGGGAAACCGCGCTGCTGGGGTATGCATTGGTGGGCGCTGGTTGCTCGAACATCGTGCCGGTGCTGTACACCGCCGTCGGCAAGCAAAAAGTCATGCCGGAGCACATTGCGGTACCGGCCATTACGACCCTGGGCTATGCCGGAATTCTTGCCGGCCCGGCCATGATCGGCTTTATCGCCCACGGCAGCAGCTTGAGCATCGCCTTCGTGCTGGTCGCGATGCTGCTGGCCGGGGTGGCCATCAGCGGCAAAATCCTCAAGGTGTAAATTGCCTGCCGCACACGGCCTGGACGCTACCGGGCCTTGTGCATCTGGTGCTGTTCCAGCCAGCGCTCCAGGCTTTTGTTGCACAGCCAGCCCTCGTGCCTGGAGCGGCCAAACAAGCGCTGGGTATTGGCGCGCTCCAGCGAGCGCAATAATCCTGGGCGCTCGATGATGTTTTTTGCCGTGTACACACAGTGCTCACTGTATTTCTTCCTGGGCAATCCGGTGGTGGGTTCAAGAATCGGCCTGCCCAGTGAGTCGCTGTCATCGGGGTCATTCATCACCACTTTGAGCAGCGAAATATCCACGTACTCAAAGGTTTCAAAGAACACGGTGCGGTCCTTGAGCGTATCCCTCAGCTGTTTGAAGTGACCTTGCAACGCCTGCACGACGCTGGCATTGCCCTGGCCATGGAAAGGGTCCTGGCTGAAGGCGTTGGGTGAACTGTTGCCGCGCAATGCGCAAGCGGCTTCCAGGCTGTCGCGGGTGATATAGCCGTCGCAATCGATGATTGCGTCGCTCAGCAGCGGGCGCTTGAGAATTTCCCTGACCACCAGGATCATGCGGTCGCGCACGTTATTCACCCTCACGCTTTTCGGCTGCAAATTGGCGCAGCGAGGACGGCGTCACACAGCCCCCCTCGCTGTAGTTTTCAAACACGTCAAAGTTCTTTCGCAACTCGAGCGCCAGTTGCCTATCGGTGAAGCTCGGGCCCGGAAGCGTGGTGTCTGCGCGAGCCGCTGGCGCGTTCTGCAGCGCCTGGTGCCGCAACGACGGCACGGTAGCGCGCAAGCCATGCCGCCGCGGCGGCGGCAGGTCTTGCGCAACAGATTGATCCTCGCAAAATGGCTGTGCCACAGGCGGCGGCGAAGGCCAGCGAACCTGCGGGCCGCCCATGGCCGTTGGCAACATGCGCGGTAATGCACCCTCAATTGTCATACGTCATCTCCCGACATTTTGCTGATCTGTGCTTGCCTGAAATTCAACACCGAGGTGCTCCGGATCAGTGGGTTGATTGCGTAGGAGCAAGCAACCGATGTGTGGCGAGTTGGGCACGATAGTTCCGGGCAGTGGCTGAATACCAATAACAGCATGTAAAAACCATGAGGCCCTGGGTCAATCCGACTTTCCCCCACGCCAGACAGTTTTCAGGCCATGGATCAACACAGCCCAGGCGCCCGACCCTTTGCTTTCGTTGCGGCTCGCCTCCCCAGGCGCAAGCATGCCGCGGGCGAAATCATCGGCGACCGGTGCCCGGAACTTGCACTGCCCCGCGAGCGCTTTCATGCGCTGCACTTCTGCCGCGTACCCATTCGGCGGGGCCGCAGGCAGAAGGTCATTCGGCAGCTCTTGCCCTGTCACCGCTGTTGAGCGCTCAACGTCGACGCCATGGGCGAAGGTGTCGAGGCCTCCCCTTGGGCAGGGTTGAAACGAAGTTGAAGTCATATCCAGGCCCTGATTCACGTTCTGAAAAGACTACCGAGTGCGCTAAGCCGTTGGCCCCATCCAGCGCAGCAAGCGCCACGAAGCGTTCGCCGCGCCGATTGCATCGCGCGTACTCAATCAGCGGGTCAGTGCGACCAGGATTTCAAACACGTTGATCCGGCCATCCGCGTCTGCGTCCATTTTCTTCAGCGAATCGCCGCGGCCGGTAAACGCTTTACTCAGCTGGATTAAATGGTCGATCGACGGAATGCCCGTCATGGGTGTTTTGCCCAGCGCCTGAAGGTCTCTGACGTTGATTTCGTGCCCAACGTAATCTTTCAATTGATTGAAATGGTTGAGCATTTCCTGGGCTATTTGTTTGTCATCCTTGTATTTGAAGGGGTTGTCGTCACGAATGAGTTTAGCCAGGGCGTGCAGGTCGGTTCGACTGCCCAGGGCGTCCATCATGCCGGTACGCCGCAATACCTCTCGGGCGGTGCGAATGTTTTCATTCACGTAGGGATCACTGCCCAGCTGTTTTGCCGCCATGCCTCTAAGGGTGCGAGCACTCAGGGTCTTGGAGTGACTTGATCCGGTGAACGCAGCGAAGTTGTTCAACAGCAACTGCGCCAGTTGGTCATTACTTTTGTGGGAGTAGACGAGGTCTGGTTTACCCGACCCAACCGGCACCGGCGTTGGCGGTACACCGTTGTGATGAGCATGCGCGTGGGGTCGCTGACTACCAAACCAATGGCCCATTGCGTGTTGAAACTGCTGCATGAAACCCTGTTGCGAGGCCGAGTGATTCATCGCCGGCGCCCAATGATGATGATCACTGTGACCCTGGGCTGTTTGCTGATGAGCGCCAAACACCGGCCCGGAGACGTTGACCGACAGGTTATAACTCACGTTCCCGGCGCTGTGGCTGTCGTAGGACGGCGCGACAGAAAACGCACGGCTGGCCTTGGCTTCGGGCTTTGAATCAGCCAGCGCCGTGTCAGCGGTTGATGAAACAGAAACAGACGTATCGAGAGCCGATACCGACATAAGTGCCTCCAGTGCAAGGGGATCGATTACCAACCTGCCACGCCAGCGTGACGTCGAAGTCGTTCAGGTTTCCCCTGTGTGGCGCATCTGTCGGAATAGGTTCCTGATCCGGCAGCAGGTCGCTTAAAAACCTGTAGGAAAGGCGCAAAAAAAATCGCAGCCCCAGGGCTGCGATTTTTCGTGTCAGCGGCAGGTCAGAACCCGACGCTTGCCTGTACGAAGAAGGTACGTGGCTCGCCAAGGTACAAACCCGCGTTGTTGTCGCTCGAGCGCGTGTAATGTTGTTGGTCGAAGACGTTTTTCACGCCCACGCCCAGTTTCAGGTTCGACAGTTGCGCACCAAAGTCATAGCCGCTGCGCACGTTGACCGAGACATAACCAGGAATATCGCCGTACTGGCCATCGGCAGTGCCCTGGGTGATGTAAGTGGTGCCAGTGCCCGGCGCGCGTTGCCCGGACTGGGCATAGACGTCCAGGTTATGGGTCCAGTGATTGATGTCGTAACGCAGGCCCGCCGTTGCCACTTCACGCGAATACAGCGGCAAGTCGCGGCCCTTGAACGGTACATCGCCTTCTGAAGTGGCCTTGGTGTACGTGAAACCGGCGCTGGCGGTCAGGCCGTCCAGGCGCGGGTCGAGGTTCGACAGGTCGTAGTGGGCCGAGGCTTCGACGCCCTGGTGCTTGGTGGCGCCCAGGTTGGTCCAGCCCACGTCGTTGCTGACGTATTGCAACTCGTCCGAAAAGTCGATGTAGAACAATGTCACTTCGCCGCCCCACACGCTGTCGTTGTAGCGCGTGCCGACCTCGTAGGTCTTGGCCTTTTCCGGGTTCAGGCCATCGGCCGTCTGGTTGACCCGGCCACCCTGCCCGATCTGCGCATACTGCAGGCTGCCGAACGAAGTTTCGTAGTTGGCGAACAGCTTCCAGGCATCAGAGATGTGGTACATCACGCTCAACGCCGGCAAGGGCTCGTTGCTCTCGATCTTGCGATTTTTCTCCACGGTGCGCACGCCGTTCAGGGCGACCACCGGGCGATCATGCCAGCGGGTTTCGATGTTTTCGAAGCGGATACCCGGGGTGACGGTCCATTTGCCGATATCGATTTTGTTATCAAGATAGAACGCATTGGCGACGGTGCCGCCGGTGCGGTCCTGGTAAACATGTCCATCGTTTTGGCCACCCGGCGTCGGTACATTGTCGACCAGGTTCAGGCTGCTGGCTTGCTCATGCATGCCTTCTTTCAGGTAGCGGTAACCGAGACTGACTTCCTGAGTGCTGGGGCCCACGTCGAACACATGCGACACACGTGGCTCGATGCCAAAGGTGTAGTAGGTGCGCGGGTAGGAACCGATGGTCTTCAGGTCACGGTTGGCGATGTTGCTGCCCCGGAAACTGTCGGTGTAGTAGGTCAGCACTTCGGCCTGGGTACGGTCATCGATCTGCCGGATGTACTTGAACGACACGTCCTTGCGGCGACCGCTGAAGTTGTCGTAGTCGCGCACCGACTGGTACGGATTGGCGTCAAACTGCTTCTGGGTCAAGCCACCGGGCATGTCGGCGCTGGCGTCGTAGTAGTGGAAATTAAGCGAGAAATCGTCTTGATCGGTCGGCGCCCAGTGAGTCTTGAGAATTACGTCGTCGATGTCATTGGAGTTGTTGCTGTCGCGGTAACCATTGCCGTTGACGCCGGTATAGAGCAACGCAACGCCAATACCGTTGTCGGCGGTGCCACCCACAAAGGCGTTGTCGACGTGTTTCCAGCCACCGTGTTCAGCCGTCTGCAAGGTGGTGCCGACTTCACCGGAGAATGTCTCGGGAATGGCGCGGGTCACGAAGTTGATCACACCGCCGACGTTCTGTGGCCCATACCGCACGGAACCGGCGCCGCGCACCACGTCGATGCTGTCCAGGTTGCCGGCTGAAATCGGCGCCATCGACAGTTGAGGCTGGCCATACGGGGCGAACGCCGCCGGCACGCCGTCGATCAGCACGGTGGAGCGTGGCGACAGGCGCGATGTGAGGCCACGAACGCCGACGTTCAGGGAAATATCACTGCCACCGGTGCCGTTGGATTCCTGCACCTGCACGCCAGGGATACGGCGCAGCACGTCACCGACGTTCATTGCGCCCTGCTCCACCATGGCTTCACGGCGCACCACCGTGCGCGCGCCAGGGTGGTTCTGCACGACGGCAGCGTTCGCATCACCCAACCAGTCGCCGACCACCTTGATGTCGGTGACGCCCAGCTCCAGCGGCGAACCGGCTTCACCGGTGCCGGTGCTTTGCGGGCGCAGGGTCACAGAACCGGCGTCGATCTGGTAATCCAGGCCACTGCCTTGCAGCAGCTGGCGCAGGGCTTGTTCGGGCGAGAGGTTACCGTCCACCGCAGGCGCTTGCTTGCCGGCGACCATGACCGGGTTGAAAAACACTTGCAGGGAAGTCTGCTGGCCCAACTGGCTCAACGCTGCGCCCAAAGGCTGAGCGCGGATGTGGATGCCGTCGCCAGCATAGGCCGCAGGCAGCGCGGCACTGACGGCGAGCGCCAGCGCCAGGGGCGCCCAGCGGGAAATTTTATTGTTGTAGACGGTAAGTTTTTTCACGTCGAACCTAGTCCTGTGATCGCAAGAGTGTGCGGCTGTTAATGCAAACCAGTTGCAGTTGCAGGAGAAGACGAAGAACTCGGAAAAAACCTGAATTTCAGCGAGAAATAATTTCCTGGCTGCCATCGGGCAAGCTGCGCAGAGCGACCGGCAGTATGTGCGGCAAGGCTTTGAGCAAGGCGTCGGTGTCGCGGGCGTTGAACACACTGGTCAAGCGCAGGTTGCTCACCGCCGCCGTGCTGACCCGCAAGGGCTGCTCACGATAGCGCGATACTTCACGGGCCACTTCGCCGAGGGTGGCGTTGTTGAACACCAGTTTCCCGCTGCGCCAGGCGGTCAGTTCATCGGCATTCACCGCATAAGCCGCTGCGACCTGTCCCTGGGAATCGACATGCGTGCCGCGGCCTGCCGTGAGCGTGACCCTCTGATCCGTCGAGCGCCCCTGTACCTTGACGGTGCCGGCCTCGACCACCACGCGGGTCTGGTCGTCGTCACGGCGCACATCGAACCGTGTGCCGGTGACCGTCACCTGCCCTGCCCCAGCGACCACGATGAACGGGCGGCTGGTGTCATGCTCGACGCTGAACATCGCTTCGCCTTGCTTGATCTCGACTCCGCGCCGGCCCTTTTCGTAGTGCACCGCGACCACGCTGCGGCTGTTCAGGTCCATGACCGAGCCGTCCGGCAAGGCCACTTGGCGATGCTCACCCACGCGCGTACTGAATTGCGCACTGTAAGGCTTGGGCTGATCCAGCCCGCTGAACAGCCCAAGGCCCAGGGCAATCGCCACCACACTGGCGGCGACGGCGTAACGCACAACGGCACGGCGTCGAAGGCGCTCGACCGGCGGCTCACACAACGCCTGCAAACGCGCCTTGGGCAGCAGGTCTGCGGCGCTCCACATTCCTTGCAGCACATCGAATTCGTATTGGTGCTCGGGACGCTCATTGCGCCAGGCGTCGAAGCGCTGGCGTTCTGCGCTGCTCAAGTCGGCCTCTTGCAGGCGTACAAACCATTGCGCGGCTTCGTCGCGAGCGCGGCTATCCATCATGGAAGGTCCTGTTTCAAAGCGGGTCATGGGGCCATCGCATCCAGGCGGTCACGCAGATGCCGCAAGGTGCGGATCATATACTTTTCCACCATGTTTTTAGACAGGCCCAGGCGCACGGCGATTTCCTGCTGGGTCAGGCCCTCGATTTTCTGCCAGATAAATACCTTGCGGCAGTTGAGCGGCAACTCGGCCAGGGCCCGCTCGATGGAGTCCGCCAACTGGATGGCGTGCATGAAATGCTCCGGGTCGCCGCCGTGGGGCGAGCGCTGGTCAAATGCTTCCAGCGCCAGCGCCTCACGCCGGTCTTCGCGGCGATAGGCGTCAACGGCGATGTTGCGCGCGGTTTGATGCAAATAGGCGCGCGGTTGCTCAACCTCACTGGCACGCGACTCAAGCACCCGCACGAAGGTGTCGTGGGCCAGGTCCTCGGCCTGCTGACGGTTTCTCAGACGGCGTGTCCAGGTTCCGATCAACTCTTCGTAGTGCTCGAAAAAGCCTGTTCTGCGGGGCGGCTGAGGAGTCATCGAGTGAGCACTGGGGAGGCGGGGCGTGAATAGTAATGCTTCCTATTAAGTGGGGCAATTGCTTCCCGTCGTCCCGCGCCGTTCTCGGCACGTCACCCGCGCCGCAGCATCAGCGCGGCAAGCGCACACAACGTCAATGCCACACAGGCCAGATAAAACGCATCGCTGTAGGCCATCAGAAACGCCTGGTGATGGATGCTCTGGTCGAGCAGTTGCAACGTCGCTTGATGGTCCGGCAACTGCGCCTGCAACACGCCCGCCTCCGGCAGGCGTTGTTGCAGGGCCGAATCGAACAGCGTCACCGACTCATTGATCCGCGCTGAATGCACACGCTCGCGCACCACCACCAATTGCGCCAACAACGCCGTGCCGACGGCGCCGCCCAGGTTGCGCAGCATCGAAAACACCGCCGAGGCCGACCCCGCCTCTGCCTTCGCCAGCCCCTGCACGGCCAGCACCGACAAAGCCACCATGATCAGCGGCTGACCGACCCCGCGCACCACAATCGACGGCACGATCACATTGCTCGCGCTGTCGGCGGACAAGTGCGCGCCCATCCAGCACCCCAGCGCCATGATCGCGAAGCCCGACGCTACCAGCAGCTTGGCGCTCAACCCCCTCATCAATCGCGGCAAAAACGGCGCCATCACCAGTTGCACCAGCCCGTAGAGGATCAGGCTCAGCCCAATCTCCCGTGCGTTGTAGCCCTGCAATTGCGACAGGTAATTGGGCACCAGAAACACCAGGCCGAATGTGCTCGCGCCGAACACACACATCGCCACACTGGCCACGCCAAAGTTGTAATGCCCCAACAGGCGCAGGTTGATAAAGGCATGGGCGCCCCACAGTTGGCGCGCGATAAACCCGAGCAGCCCGACCACGGCCAATACACTCATCCACACAATAAACGGCGAACCGAACCAGTCCTTGCGCCCGCCCTCCTCCAGCACGATTTGCAGCGCACCCAGGCCCATCACCATGCAGGCGATGCCCCACCAGTCGCCCTGGCGCAACAGCTTGAGGTGCATGGGCTGGCGATCAATCGACCAGGCCACCGCGGCGAGCAACGCAATGCCGGGGAACAATTGCAGGTAGAAGATCCAGCGCCACGAGTACACGTCCGTCAGCCAACCGCCCATCGACGGGCCCGCAGCCTGGGCCACGCTATTGGCCAGGCTGAACAGGGCCATGCCCAGTGGCACTTTGCTGGGCGGCAGCTCGGTAATGATCAGTTGGAAAGACAATGGGATCAGCACCGCGCCGGCCGCGCCCTGTATCACCCGAATGATGATCATGGCTTGCAGGTTCGACGCCAGCGAGCACGCCACCGAGGCCAGCAAAAACACGCCCGAGCCTAAAAGCATCACGCGGCGCAATGAAAACACCTGCACCAGCCACGCGGTGAGCGGGATCATGATGATTTCCGCCACCAGGTACGCGGTGGAGATCCAGGAACCCTCCTCGAACGTGGCGCCCAAAGCGCCTTCGATTTCCGGCAGCGCGGCGCTGGTGACGTGCACGTTCATCCCGGCCATGAAGCAGCCGAAGAGCCCGCCGATCACCGCCACCCACGCGCGCAACGACACCTGGGGTGACCGCGCATCAACCGCCATGAGCAGGCGCCCCACGCGTGTCGACCGTGGCAATCACCGACATGCCCGGCAGGATGCGTGGGCCGTCACCTTCCTGCGCCAGCAGGCGGATCCGTACAGGAAAACGCTGGACGATCTTGGTGAAGTTGCCCGTGGCATTGTCGGGCGGCAATAACGCAAACACTGCGCCGGAGCCTGGGGCGATGCTTTCCACCTCGCCCCGCCAGTGCCGGCCGGCGAAGCTGTCCACCGCAATGTCCACCGACTGCCCAGGCGCCATGCGCTGCAACTGGGTTTCCTTGAAGTTGGCGCTCACATACGCCTGCGCGACCGGCACCACGGCCAGCAGCGGCAAACCAGGCAGTGCGTATTGCTGGCGGCGCGCTTTGCGCTGGCCCACCACGCCGTCAAACGGCGCACGAATCGCCGTGTCCTCCAGCGCGTTACGCGCCAAGCCCACGGCGGCCCGAACTTCGCCGACATGGGCCTGACGTTCTTGCAGTTGGGCCTGGGCCTGTTGGCGGCGCGCCTTCAGCACCTGCAACTGCGCCTGCTGACGCAGCACCTGCGCACGTGCCTGGGCCACCGTCGCCTGCGCCCGGGCCTGGCTGGCACTCACCGTTTCCAGGTGTTGCGCACTGGCGACCTGCTGCGCCACCAGGTCGCGATAGCGCTGGTAATCAAGGCGCGCGCGTTGTGCTTCAGCCTCACCGCTGGCCAGCGCGGCCTGGGCCTGAACAATACGTTGTTGTTGCTCGCCGGATTGCGCGTCGAGGGTCTGCAGGTTGGCCTGTTGCGCGGTGACCGCCGCTTCAGCTTGCTGCAGCTGCGCCTGGGCACTGTTGAGACGCTCGATAAAATCGCGCTCATCGATACGCACCAACACGTCTCCGGCCTTGACCCACTGGTTGTCGTCCACCAGCACCTGGCTTATATAGCCGGCAACCCGGGGGCTGACGGCGACCCAATCGGCACGCACATAGGCATCGTCGGTCTCTTCCAGGAACTGCCCCGTTTTCCACCAATAGCTGCCAAACAGGGCGATGCCCAGTAACGCAGCCACCGACGCCGTCACCACCAACGTGCGGCGGTGACGTTGCATCAACGTGGGTGCAATGACTTCAACGGCCTGATTCATCGGCGGGCTCCAAGGGTGGCTACGGGTAAGGAAGGTGATGGATCAGGGCGCTGCCAACCGCCGCCCAGCGCCTGGAACAGGTCGATCTGGCGGTTGATCAGGTGCAGGTCGGCCTGAGCCAGGCGTGTTTCGAGGCTGACGCGGTTGCGCTCGCTGTCCAGCAGCGCCAGCGCATCCAGACCACCGGCCAGGAAGCTGCGGTTGGCCAGGTCGAACGCTCGGCGGCTATGCGCCAGGGCGGCGACCAGGGCTTGGCGGCGCTGCTGTTCGCCTTGGTAAAGCACCAACGCTTGCTCCACCTGCTTGAGCGCGTCGAGCACGGTGGCGTCGAATTGCGCCAGCGCCTGATGCGCTTCGGCCCGCCGCTGGGTGACCTGCGCAAGGGCGATCTGCCGGTTGGGAAACTGCCAGGACAGCAAGGGGCCGATGCCATACACCACGGCGTTGGCGTCCCCCAGTTTGCCCAGGCTGGCGGCCGACGAGCCGAGCATCGCGCCGAAGGTAATCTGTGGATACACCTGCGCGCGGGCCAAGCCGATGGCCGCAGTGGCCGCACGCACCTGTGCCTGGGCGCGGCGGATATCGGGACGGCGTTGCACCAGCGCCCAGCCTTCGCCGACCGGCAATGGCGCCTGCAATCGCGGGCCTTGCTGACAGCTGTGAGCGCTCACTTGTTCCGGCGGCTGACCACTGAGCACCGCCAGTTCATACAGCGCGCCCTGGCGGCGCGCAGCGAACAGCGCCAACGGCGCGCGGGTTTCCTCCAGCAGGCCTTGCAGGCGTGCCACCTCCAGTTCATTGGCGGCGCCGGCCTTTTGCAAACGCTGAGTGACGTCGAGGCTGCGCGCCAACAGGCGCACCGCATCACGCTGCACCTGGGCCTGATGCGCGTAGACGCAGGCCTGCGCATAGGCCCGTGCGGTCTGCGCCGCCACGGTCACCCGCAATTCATCCTCCACGGCGCGTGCGGTTTGCGCATCGGCATGGGCCGCAGCAATGCGGTAGCGCACGGCGCCCCACAGGTCCAGCGTATAGCTCAAGGCAAACTCAGGGGTGTGGCTCCACTGCCCGCCCGCCGACTGGCCCGTCGCCTGGGCCAAGGTCTGGTCATCGCGGCTGCGGCCATACGCCAGGCCATAAGACAACTCAGTGGACGGGCGGCGCTGACCTTCGACCTGCTGCAACAGCGCCAGCATCGCATCGACATGCGCGCCAGCGGCCTCAAGGTGTTTGTTCTCGCGCAGTGCCCGTTCCACCAAGGCATCCAGTTGCGGGTCACGGTACAACTGCCACCAACGCGCCGGCAGCGGTTCGGCGGTTTCCAGGGATAAGATCGCTGCAGGCTGCGCCGTCACTCGCGTCGTAGGCGCGTTGCTGCACCCGGCCAGCGCGCTGATCACACCCACAATGGCCAAGCGGTGGAAGCGGTCAAAAACAGAGCTGGGCATCACAAGGCTCGTTCAGGAAAGGGCCTTGCAGCGTAAAGGTCTCACCTTGGGGATTCGCGCGCGCCCAGGCCATCTATCGTCGCTGAACGGACAACTGCGCAGTGTGGCTCAAGGCCCTGGCCGAAAATGGCTCGGCGGGTAACCCATGGCACGGCGAAACATCGCGCTGAACGCGCTCGGGCTCTGGTAACCGTGCTCCAGCGCCACCTCCAGAATGGGCACGCCCTGTGCCAACAGTTTGAGGCTCAGGGCGAGCCGCGCACGCTGGCGCCACTCGCCAAAGCTCATGCCCAGTTCACGCTGGAAAATCCGACTCAGGGTACGCGCGCTCATGTTCAGCAGGTCGGCCCACGACTCCAGGCTGCTGTCATCGGCTGGGTGGCGGATAAAATGCGTGCACAGCTTGGCCAGGCGCGCCTCCGCCGGCACCGGCACATGCATGGCCACCACGGGCGCGCTGAGCAACTCCATGCGAATCAGCTCGATCAACGCGAGCATGCGCGGGGTGTTCTGCCCTGCGATCAAGGCCGCCGCGACGATCAATTCGCGCAGCAGCGCAGACACTTCAATCACCTGGCACACCCGGCCCAATCCGGGCTCCGCATCCGGCGCCAGGAATAGCGTGCGCATGTGCACGTCACCGGCCATGCGGATTTCATGGGACGTACCGGCCGGCACCCACAGCGCATGCCCGGACGGCACCAGCCAACTGCCCTGCGCGGTACTGACCACCATCACCCCCGCCACGCCATGAATCAGTTGCGCCTGGGCATGGCAATGCGGGAGCACCACCTCATCGTTACGGTAATTGTCGGCATAGGCTTCAAGCCACGGCCTGGGCGGCGATTGGGCAGTCATAGGCGGTGCTCGCATCAACGGGCCTTGAGTCTAGCGAAAAGCGCACTGGCAAAAACGAGCGAAACAGACAGCCATCGTCGCATTTGAGACAACCGGTGAACTTCCGCCCCGCGCTGCCAGTCAGCTGCAAAGACTCTCTTAAAACGGTGGGTGGGCTATGCAGATCTCGTTGCAGCAACAAGTGGCCCTGGTCACCGGCGCCAGTTCCGGCATTGGTGCAGGCGCCGCCAAGGCATTGGCCGAGGCCGGTGCGGCCGTGGTGCTCAATTACAACTCGCAGGCGGCGCCGGCCGAAGCCCTTGCCGCGCAGATCAACGCCAACGGCGGCCAGGCGATTGCCATCGGTGGCGATGTGTCCAAAGAAGCCGACGTAGAACGTTTATTCGCCCAGACCCTCGATGCCTTCGGCCACCTGGACATTCTGGTGGCCAATTCCGGCCTGCAAAAAGACGCCAACCTGGTCGACATGACCCTCGAGGACTGGAACACCGTGATCGGCGTCAACCTTACCGGCCAGTTCCTGTGTGCCCGCGCCGCCGTGCGGATTTTCAATCGACAGGGCGTGCGCGAGGGCGTGTCGCGTGCCGCCGGCAAAATCATCCACATGAGTTCGGTGCACCAGATCATTCCCTGGGCCGGGCATGTGAATTACGCCGCCTCCAAGGGCGGTGTGGAGATGCTGATGCGCACGCTCGCCCAGGAAGTCAGCGAACAACGCATCCGCATCAATGGCATTGCACCGGGCGCCATTCGTACGGCAATCAACCGCGCCGCCACCGAAGGCGCGGCGGAAAAAGAGCTGTTGAAGTTGATTCCCTATGGCCGCGTCGGCGACGTCGAAGACGTGGCCAACGCGGTGGTGTGGCTGGCCAGCGACGCGTCCGACTACGTGGTCGGCAGCACCCTGTTCATTGACGGTGGCATGAGCCTTTATCCGGAGTTTCGTGGCAATGGTTGATTTCAAGAACGAACCCCAAAGCGCCATCGATGCCCACGGCATTATTGGCGATATGCGCAGCGCGGCCTTGGTGAATGACCGCGGTAGCATCGACTTTTTCTGCTGGCCGGAATTCGACAGCCCCTCGATCTTCTGTTCGCTGCTCGACACGCCTGAGGCGGGTGTTTTTCAACTCTCTCCCGAACTGACAAACGCACGGCGTGAGCAAATCTACCTGCCCGATACCAACGTGCTGCAAACCCGCTGGCTGAGCGATGAAGCTGTGGTGGAAATCACCGACCTGTTGGTCATCAGTGAAGAAATCGACGACCTGCCGCTGCTGATTCGCCGCGTGCGCGTGGTCAGCGGCAGCGCGAAAATCCAGCTGCGCTGCGCCGTGCGCCACGACTATGCGCGCACGCCGACCCACGCCAGCCTCGCCGACGGTATCGTGTCGTTCACCGCCGACGGCCTGCCTGGCCTGCGGCTGGCGGGCAGCCACGCGATGCAGATCGAAGACGATGCCGCCGTGGCCAGCTTCACCCTGGGCCAGGAAGAAGGCGCTGAGTTCGTGCTCGGCGGCCAGGACGACCCCCGCGTCAACAACGGCTGCACCGACCTGGCGCTGGCGCACACCTTGAAATTCTGGCGCGGCTGGATCGCGCAGTCGAATTACCGCGGGCGCTGGCGCGAAATGGTCAACCGCTCGGCACTCGCCTTGAAGCTGCTGACCTCGCGCAAGCACGGTGCAATCATCGCCGCCGCGACATTTGGCCTGCCGGAAACCCCCGGCGGCGAACGCAACTGGGACTACCGCTACACGTGGATCCGCGACGCCTCGTTTACCGTCTACGCCTTCATGCGTCTGGGGTTCATCGAAGAGGCCAACGCTTACATGCGCTGGCTTAAAGGCCGCGTCAGCGACTGCTGCGGTCAGGCGACCAAAATCAATATTCTTTACGGTATCGATGGGCGCCAGGAACTGCCGGAAGCCACGCTTGATCACCTCAGCGGCCACGGCGGCGCCAAACCGGTGCGCATCGGCAATGAAGCGTTTGACCAGGTCCAGCTGGATATCTACGGCGAACTGATGGACGCGGTGTATCTGGTCAACAAATACGGCGAAGCAATTTCCCATGAAGGCTGGAAACACACCGTGGAAGTGGCAGATCAGGTGTGCGAAATCTGGAACCAGCAAGACGTGGGCATCTGGGAAATGCGCGGTGAGGAGCATCACTTCCTGCATTCGCGCCTGATGTGCTGGGTGGCGCTGGACCGCGCAATCCGGTTGGCCTCCAAGCGCTCGCTGCCCGCCCCGTTTGCGCGCTGGGACCAGACACGCCAGGCGATCTACGCGGATATCTGGAGCAACTTCTGGAATGAAGAGCGCGGGCACTTCGTGCAGCACATCGGCAGTACTGCGCTGGATGGTTCGATGCTGCTGATGCCGCTGGTGCGCTTTGTCGCGGCGACCGACCCACGCTGGCTGTCGACGCTCGAAGCAATCCAGAAAAGCCTGGTGCGTGACGGCATGGTCTACCGCTACCGCAACGACGACAGCCAGATCGACGGGCTGCAAGGCACCGAAGGCGCATTCGCCGCGTGTTCGTTCTGGTACGTCGAATGCCTGGCGCGCGCCGGGCAAGTGGAGAAGGCCCACCTGGAATTCGAACAACTGCTGCGCTACGCCAACCCGTTGGGCTTGTACGCCGAAGAGTTCGACAGCCAGGCACATCACTTGGGCAATACGCCGCAGGCGTTGAGCCATTTGGCGCTGATCAGCGCGGCGACCTTTCTGGACCGCAAGCTCAGCGGCGAAAAGACCACCTGGCAACCTTGAGCAGGCCCGACGCACAGCCGCGGCCTATCTACCTGACACTGAGGGCTACCTGTGCGAGCGGGTTTGTCGGGAAGCGGGAGTGTCAGTGACGGCATGCAGAGGCTGACACATCGCATTCGCGAGCAAGCCCGCTCCCACAGGTGATCGGGTTCAGCTTCCTGCTGTTGATTTTGATCTGAGGCGCCCCGCTGAACCCCGCAGCGTGCACAATGGGCAGCCCCCGAGCTGCCATCAGGAACCTCATGCGCCAGGTATTGTTGATCATCGACGTGCAACCCTCTTTCAACCCACCCGCATGGCTGGTCGATGGCATCAACGCCCTGCTCGGGCGCCTGCCATCGGTGGCCACCGTGGAGCGCCATGACGAGAGCATCACCCCCTTCACCCGCCAACTGGGCTGGCAACCCGCGCCGGATGACGACAGCCTGATCGCAGCCGAGCGCGTCTTCATCAAACACGGCTATGCGCCGACACCCGAAACCCTGGACTACCTGAAAAGCCTGGCGCCGGATCGGGTGCTGGTGTGTGGCATTCAAACCGATACGTGCGTGCTGGCGGCCGGGTTCGCGTTATTTGACGCCGGCTTGCAGCCGACGCTGATCAGCGATTTGACCGTGGGCTCGTCGCTGGACCGGTCGGGAACACTGGGCGTGGATTTGTGGCGGCACCATTTTGGATGCGTGATTGATCGGGCTCAGGTGATGGCGACGACCGCCTCATGAACCCATTCCCGACGCTTGCCACCCAGCGCCTGCGCCTGCGCGAATTGCGCGCGACGGACGCCCCCGCCCTGTTCGCCATCCACCGCGACGCTGCCAACATGCGCTGGTTTGGCGCCGACCCGATGACCGACCTCGCCCAGGCCCACGCGCTGATCGCCACCTTCGCCCAATGGCGCACCCAGCCCAATCCCGGCACACGCTGGGGGATTGAACGGGACGGCGAACTGATCGGCAGCTGCGGCCTGTTCAAATGGAATCGCGCCTGGCACAGCTGCGCCCTGTCCTGTGAACTGGCGCCTGCCGCCCGTGGCCAGGGCTTGATGAGCGAAGCGTTGCGGGCGATGCTCGATTGGGGCATCGCGCACATGCACTTGCATCGGGTTGAAGCCTTGGTGCATCCGCAAAACACCGCGTCACTGGCATTGTTGGAACGCCTGGGCTTCATCGCCGAAGGGACGTTGCGAGAAGCCGGATTCTGGAATGGCCAACGGCATGATCTGATGGTGTTGGGGTTATTGACGCAGGCTTGGCCCGAGCATTCACTGAAAAATCGCTGAATTGCGAAACAGCCCAAACCACATGGCAATCATCCGTGAAACCTCGCGCAGAAGGCGTGGCTCGTTTGAACCCCATCGTCTGCGCCTCATGCGCCGACTGGAGGCATCGGGCGCAAGACTGTATCGCGGGCCTTTGGCGATTGAGGGCGGGCAGTGGATGGCTCAGGTGCGCGATCCGTGGGGCAATTGCATCGGGTTGCGTCAGGTCGGGCTAGACAAGTCAAACGACTGACTTGATTTACACCCCGTGCCGTCACGGGTTTGGGCTAGAGTTGCAGCTACTTTGGCCAGTCGATAAGCGCCCCTCATGACTACGCTCGCCCCGCTGCTATACGTCCGTACGCAGATGCTGGAAATCGCCTACGAAGCCCACGGCCCCGAAGACGGCGAACCGGTGATCCTGCTGCATGGTTTCCCCTACGACCCGCGTGGCTACGATGAGATCGCGCCGGCCCTGGCCGATCGCGGTTGCCGGGTGTTGGTGCCCTACCTGCGTGGCTATGGCCCAACACGGTTTATCAACGCGCAAGTGATGCGCTCCGGCCAACAGGCGGCGTTGGCCAAGGACCTGCTGGATTTCATGGATGCCCTTGGCATCGCGCAGGCCACGCTCGCCGGTTACGACTGGGGCGGACGCGCCGCGTGTATCGTCGCCGCTCTATGGCCGCAACGGGTGCGCGGGTTGGTGACCGGGGATGGCTACAACATCCAGGACATTGCCAGGTCGCTTGAACCGCGCGCGCCGGAAAGGGAGCATCGGTTGTGGTATCAGTTTTACTTTCACACCCAGCGTGGCGTCGACGGTCTGAGCGCCAATCGCCGTGAGTTCTGCCAGTTGTTGTGGCGGCTATGGTCGCCGACCTGGGCTGAGGGACCGGGGCTGTATGGCCGCACGGCGCCGTCATTTGATAACCCGGACTTTGTCGACGTGGTGATTCACTCCTATCGCCACCGGTTCATGTACGCGCCGGGCGACCCGGCGCTGGAGGCGATCGAGCAGGCACTGGCCGCGCAGCCGCCGATTCCGGTGCCGACAATTTCGCTGTGCGGCGCTGATGACGGCGTAGGCCCGGCCCCGGCGGTGGATGACGACGAGGAACATTTCAGCAGTTTTTACCGACGCGAAGTCTTGCCCGGTGTGGGTCACAACATTCCTCAGGAAGCGCCACAGTCCACGCTCAGGGCGATCTGCGAATTGCTGGATCGGGCCTGAACGTTACCGGGCAGCTTTGATCCTGAAACTGAACACGCTGCCCTGCCCCTCCACGCTTTCTGCCCAGATCGTGCCGCCGTGGGCTTCGATGATGCCGTGGGAAATGTACAGGCCCAGCCCGCTGCCTGTGGGGTTACCCTCGCGCGACGTCCAGTAGCGCTCAAAGATGAAGGGCAATTGCGCCGCGCCGATCCCTGCGCCGTTGTCGCACACGCGAAACAGCACTTCATCGCCGGCCGCCTGGGCAATCACCTCGATCGTCCCGCCGACGTCGGTGAACTTCAAGGCATTGCCAAGCAGGTTGGAAAACACCTGGAACAAACGCTCCGAGTCGGCCTGGATCGACAACCCAGGCTGAGCATGCCACGTCAGGTTGACGCCTTTGGCCGCCGCCAGCGGATGCCACATCAACCCCAGCTGTTCCAGGCTCGCACTCACCTCCAGCGGTTGCAGGGTTACCCGGTAACGCCCGGCTTCTATGCGTGAAATGTCGATCAAGTCTTCCAGCAAGGTGTTCATGCGCGCCGTCGCGGTTTGCATGGTTTGAATGGCCGTGTTCAGCCGCAGGGTTGCGCGAGTGTCGTCGACCGGCACCATTTTGCGCATCATGCCGCATTGCATCAGCAGGATGGTCAGCGGGCTGCGCAAGTCGTGGGAGACCACTGCGACCAGTTCGTCCCGCGCACGCACGGCGGCATGCTCGCGCTGCACCTGCCGGCCCAGGTCATGCTCAAGAGCGTGACGGCGCAAGGCCTCTACGGCTTGCAGCTCCGAGGCGGACCACTGCAGCGCCTTGCCGTCGACCTGCTGTTTCCAGCGCTCGAATGACAGCCTCGGGCTCAACCCGGCCGTTTGCGCGTCGCGGTGTTTGACCGGTTCGCCGCTCCAGTGCACCGACGTCTGGACCTCGGGACGAAACCATATCACCGCGTTGTCCACCGGCTTGGGCAGGCGAAAGGCCAACAGGCCGCTGGCATAGGTTTGATAGGCAGCCGCTGGCGCAAACTGCGCAGACACCTGGTGAGTGGCCACCACGCCTTTGCCCTGCTGCTCGATCCAGGGGTACAACGCGCGTATCTGGGTTTCATTGGGGCAAACGCCAAAGCGATGCAGGCGCTTCTCCACCAGAATCGCCAAGCCATCGGCGGCAGTCAGGTTCAACAGGGTTTGCGCATAGGGCAACAGGCTCTCCATGACGTCGCCCGTGTCCGCCGCCATGGCGGTGACCAGCGCGTCGATCATGCTGGCTTTTTCCTGTTGTTGGCGGCGCGCGTCCTGGTCTTGCAATGCGTTGATCTGCATCGACAATAACTGACCGATGCTGGTACACGCGGTGCGCAACTCATGGGGCACGCGCAGGGGTTCGCGATGGCCGCAGGTGATCAGCCCCCAGAGCTGATCATCCTTGATCAAAGAGATGCTCATCGACGAGCGCACGCCCATGTTTTTCAGATAATGGCAGTGCACCGGCGAGACGCTGCGTAACACCGCAAAACTCAGGTCCAGCGCTTGACCCGTGTCGGGACGCAGGGCCGGCAGGATCGGCACCGGCGTGTACGTCGCGTCGGGGATCACCCGGATCCAGTTCAGGCGGTAGAGTTCGCGGGCTTGCGGCGGGATATCCGAAGCCGGAAAGCACAGCCCCAGATAAGGTTGCATGCCGTCGCTGAGGGATTCGCCGATGACTTTGCCGTGGCCTTCCTGCTCGAAGCGGTACAGGGTGACGCGGTCGTAGCCGGTCAAGGCACGAATCTCGGTGACGCAGGTTTGGTACAGCCCCTCGAGGGTCTTTGCCGACTGCAGGCGCCGCAGGGTGCGAGCCACGTGCAGCGCGGCGCAATGCCCGGGCATTACAGAGCGCTCCAGCTCCAGAAACAACAAGCCCTGGTGGCGGTGCAGCAACGCGTCAAACAGGCTGCCATTGAGCGTGACCTGATGCAGCTCGTCCTCATCGACGTCCAGGTCGGCGAGCGCATGATGAACCCGGGCCAGCGCGTCATCGCCGATCAGGCTGCCCAAGGCCTGCCCGGACAACGGGCCCGGCCCCAGGCCCAGCTCGGCATTCAGGTTGGCGCTGGCTTGCAGCACCACCAGCGTCGGCTCGCTCAAGGTCAACAGCACGCCGTGGGGCTGGATTGTCCCGGGAATATGAATCGGCTCGCTCGCGCAATCATCCGGCGAGGGACTGGCGCTGATCGCAGACACTGGTTTCATGAGACACGTCACGCCGGGGGGCGGAGGGAGTAACGGCGCAGAGGCAGGCGCCCACTGCGGAAGGTAATCGCGTCAACATAGCACCTTGATACAAATGTGTACGTTTTCGTTCAAGTCGGTGCGCAGAAGCGCTCGCGGTAAGCCTGGGGCGTGACCTCCAGCGCCCGCAGGAAACTGCGCCGCAGGGTTTCCTCGCAGCCAAAACCGCACTGCACGGCGATACGTTTGATCGACGCCGTGCTGTCGGCCAACTGCCGACGCGCGGTTTCAACGCGGATCAGCTCGACTGCGCGCGCCGGGGTCTGGCCGGTTTCGGCGCGGTAGTGCCGCACGAAGCTGCGTTCGCTCATGCCGGCCTGGGCGGCCAAGGTAGGAATATTCAGATCGAGGGTGAGGTTTTCGGCCATCCAGGCATGCAAATCGGCAAAGCGCCCGTCGCCCTTTTGCAGGGACAACGCCACGCTGTACTGCGCTTGCCCACCAGGACGTTTAAGAAACACTACCAAGTGCCGCGCCGCTTCCAGGGCCACGGCGCGGCCCAGGTCTTCTTCCACCAGCGCCAGGCACAGGTCGATGCCCGCCGTTACGCCAGCGGACGTCCATACCGAGCCTTGCTGGATGAAAATTGGATTGGCCTCAACCGTCAGCGACGGAAATTTGCGCGCCAGTTCCTCGCAGCGTGTCCAGTGGGTGGCCACGCGGCAACCATCGAGCAAACCGCTGGCGGCGAGCAGAAACGCGCCGGTGCACACCGAGGTCATGCGTCGAGTGTGCCGGGCTTTTTGCGTGACCCAATCGACCAGCGCGGCATCTTCGGCGGCGCCATACACGCCCCAGCCGCCAGCGATCACCAGCGTGTCGCACGGCGCGTCGGCCGCAGGCAGCGGCTCGGCCACCAAGGCCAACCCTGCGGAGGTCATCACCGGTTCCGCCTGGGCGGCAACCACCGACACCGCGTAAGGCAACGGCTGGCCGCGCTGGCGCGCCAGGTCATTGGTGGTGGCGAACACCTGTAACGGCCCGGTCACGTCGAGCACTTGGGCGTTATTGAAGGCGAGTACGTGAATGGTCCGGGTCATGTTTGGCGCAATGTGTGGGCTCAATGGCGTATGCGCCAAAGCCTAGGCCTCTAGAGTGAGGCCGTCTACCCCTTTATCGGAGCTTCATCGATGACCTTGCAGATTGGCTTTGTGTTGTTCCCCGGTATCCAGCAATTGGACCTCACCGGCCCCTACGACGTGCTGGGTTCACTGCCGGATGTGCAACTGCATCTGGTGTGGAAAGACCTGGCACCGGTCACCTCCAGCACCGGCATGGTGTTTACGCCAACCATGACGTACGCCGACTGCCCGCGCCTGGACGTGATTTGCGTGCCCGGCGGTGCCGGCGTGGGCGCCTTGATGGAAGACCCGCACACCCTGGAGTTTCTCAAGGCACAGGCACAGACCGCACGCTACGTGACCTCGGTGTGCACCGGTTCGCTGGTTCTAGGCGCGGCGGGTTTACTGCGCGGCCGCAGGGCCACCACGCACTGGGCCTATCACGACCTGCTCGCCCCACTCGGCGCCATTGCGGTGCAAGCGCGCGTGGTGCGTGATGGCAACCTGCTGACCGGCGGCGGGATTACGGCAGGAATCGACTTTGCCCTGACCCTGGCCGCCGAGCTCTACAGCGAGGCCGCGGCGCAACTGGTGCAGTTGCAGATCGAATACGCGCCCGCCCCGCCGTTCGATTCGGGCAGCCCGCAGACCGCGCCCGCGCACGTACTGGAAGAAGCCAGAAAGCGTACGGCCGAATCGCGTCGCGTGCGCGGCGAGATCGTGGCCCGGGCAGCAGCCCGGTTGGGTTGAGCTGCCCCGTCACGCTGGCCGAGACATCAGCGCCAGCCGCGCGGCCAGCAGCATGAGCACCGTCGCCAGGCCCCATTTCTGGAGCTTGGCGCTTTGTGCGCGGCCGGCAAAAAAACGGCTGAGCGCGCCGCCAAACATTCCCAGCAACGCGTGAAATACACCGGCAATCAGGGTCAGAACGCCGCCCAGCATCAGCAATTGCAGCGTGATGGAACCGGCCTGCGGATTGACGAACTGAGGCAAAAACACCATGAAAAACAACAGTGCCTTAGGGTTGAGCAGGCTGTTGAGCATCGCCTGCGCAAACACACGGCCCAGCCGCACGCGCTTCACCTGGGCAGCCTCCAGGCGCGGGCTTTTCTGCAAGGTCTTGAACACCAGCCACAGCAGGTAAATGACGCCGGCATAACGAATCACATCAAACGACGGCGGCCAACTGGCGACCAGTGCCGTGACACCGGTGGCGGTCAACGCGGTCAACAGCAGGTCCGCGACGCAGATCCCCAGGCTGGAGGCCACGCCACCGCGCCAGCCATAACTCACGCCATGGCTGATAACAAAGGCCATGTTCGGCCCTGGCGATAGCAGCAGCAACACCACCGCCCCTGAAAAAACCAACAAGGTTGAAAGATCGATCATGCTCAAGCCCTGCGCCGTAAAAGCCTGCAGGCTAATCGGCCGACCGTGTGCGCACAAAGAATTGTGCTGGATACATTCTTTGCGCATGACGGCACCGGGCGATTGCTCGTGACCACAACCAGCGTCTAGAATGCGAAACATTATCAATTAAGACCGCTGCGCAGGATGCCCATGTCGAGCGACCCACCTCTGGACCCTGCCACCCTCGGCCAGCTCTACCAGGCTCATCACTCGTGGCTGCGCGGCTGGTTAAGCCGGCGCACCGGCTGCCGTGAACACGCTGCCGACCTGGCACAGGAAACTTTCATGCGCCTGCTCATCGCGCGCAAACAGCAAACCTTGCAACAGCCGCGCGCTTACCTGAGCAGCATCGCGCGCAGTCTGATGATCGACCAGTATCGGCGCCGCGAACTGGAACGCGCCTACCTTGAAAGCCTCGCGCACTTCCCGCAACTGCAAGTGCCGTCGGAGGAGACCCGGCTGCTGATCCTCGACAGCCTGGAGCGCATCGATCGCTTGCTCGACCAGCTCAAACCACGCGTACGCGAAGCCTTTTTGCTCGCGCAACTGGATGGCCTGACGTGTGCGCAAATCGCCTTGCGCCTGGGCGTGTCCAAAGCCACCGTCGAGCGAGACCTGTCCAAGGCGCTGCACGCCTGCTACCGGTTGCGGTATGCCGAACGTTGACCCGCGCCTGCTCGACCAGGCTATCCAGTGGATGATAAAGCTGCGTTTCAACGTCGCCGATGACGCCAGCACCGCCGCGTTCGAGCAGTGGTTGCAGACCAGCGCCGAGCATCAGCGGGTGTGGCAACGCGTAGCGCGCATGCATGATGAGTTTGCCCAGGTTCCCGCTCGCATCGGCCACCATGCCCTGGATGGCGCGCGCCGGCGCATCAGCCGGCGTGAAGGTTTGAAGGTGTTGGGGCTGCTGGCCGGCGCCGCCGGGCTGACCTGGCTCGGTCGCGACTACACGCCCCTGCCCGCCTTGCTGGCCGACTACCGCACGGCCACTGGCGAACGGCGCTGGGTAACGTTGAGCGACGGCAGCCAGGTGCAGCTCAACAGCGCCAGCGCGATTGACACCGCCTTCACTACCGAGCTGCGCCAGGTGCAGTTGCTTCAGGGCGAGATCCGGGTCAATAGCAGTGCCGACAGCCGACCGTTGTGGGTGCAGACTCGCGATGGTTTTTTGCGCGCCCTCGACACGCGGTTTCTGCTGCGCGAAGCCTCTCAAGGCACTTTGCTCGATGTGCAGCAAGGCGCCGTGGCGGTGTATGCCGACAAGCATTCATCCAACGCCCGACACATCGTCAAGGCAGGTGAACACATACTGTTCGACCGCCACGGCATTCGCCCATCGATTGCCAACGGCCTGGATCCCTGGGCCTGGAGCGAAGGTGTGATCAGCGCCCACAACATGCGTCTGGACGACTTCCTCACCGAACTGAACCGCTACCGCAACGGGCTGGTGCGTTGCAGCGAAGCGGTGGCCAGCCTGCGCGTGTCGGGCACGTACCAACTGGACGACACCGATCAGGTGTTGAGCCTGGTGGCGCAATCGTTGCCGGTGAGCATTCATTACCGCAGCCGCTACTGGGTCACCGTTACCCCTCGCGTGTAAGTGCTGAAAAATAAATGAGGTGAATGCTCATTGCCGCTCGACCTGTAAGGAAAGGCCGATCAACAGGCCGGTTCTGTCCACTTCCTTCAGGAGCATTTCGCGGTCATGCAAGCGTTTCCTTCCCAACGTTCTTCCCTCAAGCGCGTGGTGCAGGCCGCCGCGCTCGGCGCCTGCCTCAGCGGGGGCGGCCTGCCCTCGGCCGTGCTGGCCGACACAGCTGCCGTCGATAATCAGGTGCGCGATTGGCACATCGCGCCAGGCGCCCTGGCCAACGCGTTGGACCAGTTCGCCCGCCAGGCCGGCATCAGCCTGTCGTACGACGCCACCAGTGTCGCCGGCAAGTCCAGCCAGGGCCTGACCGGCAACCTTGACCGCGAGCAAGCGTTGAACCAGCTGCTGCGCGGGCAACGCCTGCAAGCCCAGCGTCAGGGTGCAAGCACCTGGCTGTTGCTGCCGCAAATGGCCGAATCCGGCGCGCTCAATTTGAGCGCCACCACCGTCACCGGCGCCCGTGCAGGGGCCACCACCGACGGCACCGGCGCCTACACCACCGGCGCGGTGACGATCGGCAAAGGTGAACACAGCCTGCGGGAAACACCGCAATCGGTCAGCGTGATGACCCGACAATTGATGGACGATCAGAACGTCACCACCATCGATGACGTCATGGAGCGCACACCGGGCATCACCACCTATGAGTCACCCATGGGCGGCAAGTATTTCTACTCCCGGGGTTTCAAGATGCTCGGCCAGTACCAGTACGACGGCGTGCCTCTGGACATGGGCAAGGACTACGTACAGGCCGACAGTTTTACCGCCAACATGGCGATTTACGATCGGGTGGAAGTGCTCAAGGGTGCAGCCGGCATGCTCAAGGGCGCCGGCACCGCCAGCGGCGCAGTGAACTTTGTACGCAAGCGGCCCCAAGCCAAACCCACCACCAGCCTGTCGCTGTCTGCCGGCACCTGGGACAACTACCGCGCCGACCTCGACACCGGCGGCGCGCTGAATGACAGCGGCACCGTGCGCGGCCGCGCGGCCGTCAGCCAGCAAACGCGCGGGTCGTATATGGATATCGCCAAGCGCCAGGACCAGGCGGCCTACGCGGCACTGGATTTCGACCTCGACGCAGACACCACCCTGGGCGTCGGCGCCAGCTATGAAGACGTTGATGCCTCGCCCTGCTGGGGCGGCTTGCCGCGCTACAGCGACGGCAAAAGCGCCAAGCTCAGCCGCTCCACCTGCCTGGGCCAATCCTGGAACGACTGGCAAAGCCAGCGCGCCACGTTCTTCGCCGACCTCACCCACCACTTCAGCGATGACTGGAAACTCAACGTGGCGGCCGTGCACAGCCGCAACCTGCAAGACATCAAATACGCCGCCAGCGAAGGCACCATCGCCTATGGCAACCCGGCACCGACGGCCAACTCCTACGCGGCCTTGATGGATTACGACCACCGGGACTTCGGCGTCGACGCCTACCTGGACGGCAAGTTCGAAGCCTTCGGCCTCGAACACGAACTGATCATCGGCGCCAACGGCAGCCGGGGCACCCAGGATGATGTGTATGCAATCCAGAACCTGCCGACGCGCGTGAACATCTACCAGCCTGATCACCACCTGCCGGAACCCGCCAACGATACCTTCTGGCCCAACATGTACCGCGGCGGCACGGTCAAGGAAACCGCCACCCAATACGGCACCTACGCCACGTTGCGCCTGCGCCTGGCCGAACCGTTGCTGTTTATCGTCGGCAGCCGTGTGAGCTGGTATGAGAACCGCCGCCAGTCCAACAACCTGGCCTGGGGCGAATGGGCCGTACAGGATGCGCGCACCCGGGAAACCGGCGAAGTCACACCGTTTGCCGCACTGATTTATGACCTCGACGAAAACCTCTCGGTGTACGCCAGCTACGCCGATATCTTCCAGCCACAAAGCTCCTACGCCACGGTCGACGGCGCCGCACTCAAGCCGCAGATCGGTGACAACTACGAGCTGGGGATCAAGGGCGAATGGTTCGAGGGGCGCCTCAACAGCTCCCTTGCGCTGTTTCGCGCGGTGCAGAAAAACACGGCTGAAACCGATTACCTCAGCGTCTGCCCGACGTCCTCCGACGGCTATTGCTACAGCGACACCGGCAAGACCCGCGCCCAGGGTGTCGAAGCCGAAGTCAGCGGTGAATTGCTCGAGCGCTTGCAGGTGTTTGGCGGCTACACCTATACCCAGACCAAAACCCTTAAGAACATCGACAGCGCCGTGGAAGGTGGCGTGTCCAACAGCTACGTGCCGCGGCATATGCTGCGCATGTGGGGTGACTACCAACTGGATGGCGCGCTGTCGAAATGGAGCGTGGGCACCGGCGTCAACGCCCAGAGCAGCAACTACCGCGTGCAGGGCATCAAGCTCGAACAGGCCGGTTACGCGGTGTGGAATGCGCGACTGGCGTATCGCTTGGACGACACCTGGACCGTGGCGCTAAACGGCAACAATGTTTTCGACAAACACTATTATCAAACCGTGGGCACCGCCGCCTGGGGCAACTTTTATGGCGAACCGCGCAATTTTACCGTGAGTGTGAAAGGCAACTTCTAATCCCGCGATGTCCCCGGTGGCAGGGTATTTAGTGCGCCCTGCCACCGCCTCCTTGTCCCCTTTTCCTACCTCTATTCGAAAAAGGTTTGCCCATCTGGCAGGAAAATTCTCACATTTGTTCCTACACTCAAAATCACACCCCTTCACCGCGTGCTCGAACAAGGAAAGTCAATAAAATGCCACGAAAATTCCAGCTTAAAGCGTCTAGCACGCAACCTCCGCACCACAGTCAACAAGTTGACTAAGCAACTAAAAAGGAACACTCCTTAAGCCACTACCCCGCAAGTTTCCTCCATTTGGATGGCTTCACTTGGATGAAGAAATAGTTGCGTTATACCCAGAGTAGCCGTCGTTCGACTTGCCTCCTTCGCGCAGCCTGCTGCGGACGGACCAACAGGCGAACAGTAAGTCTGGAGTGCAATGAGGGATGTTTTTATGCGAGAAAAGTCGTCAGTCGTTAGCCTGTTTCTGACCCGCGCTGGTTTTGTTGAATTCTTTGTTGTTTTCGTCAAGTTGATCCATGGCCTGACTGCAATCTTGCCGCCATTGGTGTTGGTATTGTTCCTCGACCCACTGGCTCCCGAGCTGCGTTCCCACTTCCTCGGTCTGCTGCTGTTTTTTGCGATCATGACCATCATTCTGTTCCAGGCTTTGGGTATCTATTCCGAAGAGCTGTTCAGCAATCGCCTGCGCCTGAGAGCCAAGATAGTCGCCTGGTCGGCGGCGTTCTGCATCTTGCTGTTCATGTACCAGTTCCTGCAGTTCTTCCCGCAATTGACGCCACGCAACCTGGTGGCGTGGTACTTCGCCAGCCTGGGGCTGTTCTGCATTGAACGCCTGGTGATGCTGCGCCTTTACCGCAACCTGATGCGCAAGGGTAAATACCTGCAGCGCACAGTGATCCTGGGCTTCACCGACACCGCCGTGCACGTCGCCGATCACCTGCAACGCAATGGCGATATCCGTTCCGGCCTGATCGGTTTTATCGACGACCGCACCGAGCGCATCCCCAAGGAATTGAGCAGCCTGCCCTTGCTGGGCAACACCCGCGACCTGGAAAAACTGATCCGCGCCGAGCAGGTCAACCAAGTGATGATCTGCCTGCCCTGGGCTGCCGAGCAGCGTATCCACGGGCTGGTCAATCGCCTGCGCCAGATGTCGGTGAACGTCATGCTGGTGCCGGACATGGCCGCGCTGCGCTACGGCCATAGCCGCATCACGGACGTGGGCGGCATCCTGATGTTCAACACCTCGCAGTTGCCATTGCGCGGTTGGTCGCCGGTGATCAAGCGCTGTGAAGATTTGCTGCTGGCGAGCATGGCCCTGGTGGCGCTGTCACCGGTGATGCTGGCGACGGCGATTGCGATCAAGCTCGACTCCAAAGGGCCGGTGCTGTTTCGCCAGAACCGTTATGGCTACAACGACAACGAGATTCGCGTGTTCAAGTTCCGCTCGATGTTCACCGACCAGAGCGACTTCACCGCCGAACAACAGACCACCCGCAAGGACCCGCGCATCACGCGCGTGGGCCGCATCATTCGCAAGACCAGCATCGACGAACTGCCGCAGTTGTTCAACGTGCTGCTGGGCAACATGTCGATGGTGGGCCCGCGCCCACACGCCACCGCGACCAAGGCTGCCGGCATTCCGTTCGAGGTGGCGGTGAGCGAGTACAGTTCGCGGCATCGGGTCAAGCCGGGCATCACCGGGTGGGCGCAGATCAACGGCTACCGGGGTGAAACCGACACCCTGTACAAGATCCAGAAACGTGTCGAGTACGACCTGGAGTACATCTCCAAGTGGTCGGTGTGGTTTGACTTGTACATCGTCTTCATGACGGTCCCAGCCGTCCTCTCCACCAAGGAAGTCTATTGATGAATACCCTCAACGGATTAATCCCCTGCATTATTTCCGGTGGTTCGGGCACGCGGCTGTGGCCGGTGTCGCGCCAGAACATGCCCAAACCTTTCATGCGCATGCGTGACGGTCAGAGCCTGCTGCAAAAAACCTTTCAGCGCGCCGCCAAACTGCCCGGCGTGGAAAGCGTGCTGACGGTGACCAACCGCGACCTGCTGTTTCGCACCCTGGATGACTACCGCGTGGTCAACAAGGCCCATTTGCCTCTGGACCTTCTGCTGGAGCCGTTCGGGCGCAATACAGCGGCGGCCATCGCGGTGGCGGCGCTGCATGTGCAGGAACATTTCGGTGATGAGGCGCAACTGTTGGTGATGCCCGCCGACCATTTGATCCTCAATGAAGTCGCGTTTGCCGAGGCCGTCACCCAGGCCCGCGACCTGGCCGAGGCCGGTTATCTGGTGACCTTCGGCATCCAGCCCGATCATCCGGAAACCGGCTTTGGCTACATCGAAACAGGCGACGCGCTGGGCACCGGCAACCGGGTCAAACGCTTTGTCGAAAAACCCGACCTGGCCACCGCCCAAGCCTACCTCGACGGCGGCAAACACCTGTGGAACGCCGGCATGTTCTGCTTCAAGGCCAGCACCCTGGTGGAGGAACTCGCCGCCCATGCCCCCGACGTGCTGACGGCGGCCAAAGCCGCACTGGGCCACAGCCAGAGCCTGCAAAACAAAACCTCGCGCCAGCGCGAACTGGACTCGGACGCCTTCGGCAGCGCCCCGGACATTTCCATCGACGTGGCCCTAATGGAAAAGTCCCAAAAGGTCGCCGTGGTGCCCTGCGACATCGGCTGGAGCGACATCGGTTCCTGGGAAGCGCTGCGCCAGCTCACGCCCAGCGACGCCCACGGCAACCAGGTCAATGGCGAAGCGATTTTGCATGACGTGCACAACTGCTACATCGACTCGCCCAAGCGCGTGCTCGGCGCCGTTGGCGTACACGACCTGATCATCGTCGACACCCCGGATGCGCTGCTGATCGCTGATGCCAACCGCAGCCAGGATGTGCGTTACATCGTCGCCGAACTCAAGCGCCAGAATCATCCGGCGTACAGCCTGCACCGCACCGTCACCCGGCCGTGGGGCACCTACACGGTGCTGGAGGAAAGCAGCCGCTTCAAGATCAAGCGCATCGTGGTCAAACCCCAGGCGTCACTGTCGTTGCAGATGCACCACCACCGTAGCGAACACTGGGTGGTGGTCAGCGGCGCGGCGCAGATCACCAATGGCGAGCGCGAATTCCTGATCAACGCCAACGAGTCCACGTACATTCCGGCCGGGCACAAACACCGCCTGACCAACCCCGGCATCATCGACCTGGTGATGATCGAGGTGCAGAGCGGCGAGTACCTGGGCGAAGACGACATTGTGCGCTTTGACGACATCTACGGGCGTGCCCCGGCAGAAGTGAAAAAGTGACATGCGCACCTCGTTGATCATCCCGACCCGCAACGCGTCCAGTCACCTGGCGCGGCTGCTGCCTGCACTGAAAATGCAGACGCTGCAACCGGACGAAATGCTGGTGGTCGACAGCGCCTCCAGCGATGACACCGTGGCGCGCTTTCGCGAGTTCGGCGCCCGGGTCGAGGTGATCGACGCCCGCGACTTCAACCACGGCGGCACACGGCGCTGGGCCAGTGAACAGGTGAGCGGCGAGGCGCTGATCGTGATGACCCAGGACGCGATTCCCGCAGACCCGGAGACCTTCGCCAACTTGCTCGATGAGCTGCAGCAAGACCCGCTCAACGGCGTGGCCTACGGCCGCCAATTGCCGCACCCCGGCGCCGGCGTGCTGGGCGCGCAGTCGCGGCACTTCAACTACCCGCAACACAGCCGTAGCAAGCGCCTGGCCGATGCGCCGCAGCTGGGGATCAAGACCTGCTTCAGCTCCGACTCGTTTTGCGTTTATCGGCGCAGCGTCCTGCAGGCGGTCGGCGGTTTTCCCGCCGATGTGATCGGCAGCGAAGACGCCTACGTCGCTGCGCGCATGCTGCTTGAAGGCTACACGGTGCGCTACGCCGCCACGGCGCGGGTGTACCACTCCCACGATTACCGACTCATGGATGAGTTTCACCGCTACTTCGACATTGACGTGTTCTACGGTCGCGAGCCGTGGATTCGCCAGGCGTTTGGCGATGCCGGCGGTGAAGGTAAACGCTATGTACTGGCTGAGCTCGCGGCATTGCGCGCAGCCCGTGCATTGCACCGCGTACCCGAAGTACTGGTGCGCAGCGCGTTCAAGTTGCTCGGCTATCGGCTGGGCCAACAGGAACGCCGGCTCCCCCTCGCCCTCAAGCGGCGCATCAGCATGTTCCCCGGTTATTGGAGGTGAGCAGCATGACTAACAGGAAGTCCGCCCTTATGAAAAAAACCGTGCTCCTCCTGGCCATGATGGCCTTGGCCGCCTGCAATACGCCGGCACGCATTGTCCCGCCGGATGACCAGACCGTTGAGGACGGCAAGCGCGCCCTCGACCAGCTGGCGCAGCTGCCGCCGGCCGTGGAACGCATCCGCATCGGCGATCAGTTGCGGATCGTGCGCGATGCCGGCGAGATGCCGACGCTGTCGGCGTTCAACGTCAGCACCATCTATGAGCTGACGCTGTACACGGTGCAGACCGACGGCAAGATCAACTACCCGTTCCTGGGGCCGATTCAGGTCGCCGGGCGTCAGCCATCGGAACTGGCTGCGGAGCTGAGCAACAAGCTCGCACCGGTGTACCGCGAGCCGCGGGTGACGGTGAACATCAACCAGGCGCCGGGCAATTCGGTGATCGTCGGCGGCGCGGTGAATAACCCGACCGCGGTGCAACTCGGCACGGCCAACACCCTGGAGCAAGCGATTGTCGGCGCCGGCGGGGTCAACCCTTCGGGCAATGCCAGCATGGTCGCGCTGCTGCGCGAAGATGCCCAGGGCGCCTACCACGCCTACTTCCTGGACTTCAGCCAATACCTCAAGCCCGGCCCGAACGGGCGTAAACCGGTGCACCTGCAACGCGGGGATGTGGTGTTCGTGCCCAAATCCAACGTCGGCGAGCGCATCCAAGGGGTGGATACCTACTTGAACCAACTGATCCCGTTCACCAAGTCCATTGGGGTTGGCTACAACTACACCAAAACCAGCGGCGGCAATAACTGAAGGAGCGACATCCCATGATCGAGATCCGTTCTTTTCGTGATCTTCTGCGCCTGTTTTTCATCTTCCGGCATGAGTTCAAACTGGCAGCCATCGCGGCGCTGGTGATCATCTTGCTGGGGGCCTTTTTGCTGCCGGCCAAGTACGAATCCACCGCGCGCCTGTTGGTCAAGCCGGGGCGCGATTCGACCTTGCCCATCGAGATCAGCAACCGTCAGGCGCTGGTCATGCCCAGCACCCAGCGTGACCCGATTGTCGATGAAGAGCGCTTGCTGACCGGTCGCCCGATCGTACGCACGGTGGCCGAGCACTACCTGGAAGTCATCGCCAACGCGCCGCCGCCGGAAGGCTTCTGGAAGCGCAGCAAGTATTACGTCAAGGAAGGCGTGGGCGCGGTGTTCGACGGTATTCGCGTGGTGCTGGAAACTGTCGGCATCCTCGAAAAAACCACGCCGGTGGAACGCCTGGCAGCGAGCCTGGAGAAAAACTTCGAGGTCAGCCACGCCGTGGGCTCCACGGTGATGGACATCAGCTTTACCTGGGGCGACCCGCAAATCGCCCAGCAAGTGGTCAAGGATTGGGTCGACACGTACATCACCGAACGTACCCAGGCCCTGGGGCGCAAGAGCCTCTACGCCTTCTATGAAGGTCAGGTGAACACCAGCGCCACCGAGATCAAGAGCTACAAGGAGCAAATCCTCAAGCACTTGAACGAAATCGGCGCGGCAAGCATCACCGATCGCCTGGAAGACTTGTCTGAGCGCATCAACGTGTTGCGCGGCGAGACCTTCAACACCGCGCGCCTGATTGCGTCTTCCGACAGCGCCATCCAGAGCACCCGCGACCAGCTCAAGGGTCAGCCCAAGGAAGTCACCACGGTGCGCCAGATCGCACTGAACCCGCAGCAGCAGGATTTGCGTCGCCTGCTTAACCAGAAGCTGCTGGAAAAGGCCGACATGATGCGCACCTACACCGACAACGCGCCGCCCGTCAAAGCTCTGGACGCGTCGATTCGGGCGATGCAGGCCCAGGTTGCGAATGAAAGCAACACGGTGCAGGCCTCGGAAAACCGCGCACCGAACACCCTGGAAATTCACTTGCAGCGCGTGCTGCTGGACGAGTCGAGCAACAACCTGGCCCTGCGCACTCAGCTTGTGCAACAGCAGAAACAGCTGGTGAACCTCGAAGCCCAGCGCAAGCAGGCCCTGGAGATTGAACCGGAGCTGGCGCGTCTTTCGCGCGAGCTGAGCGCCACCGAGCGCAATTACGCGCTGTATGTGGACAACCTGGAAAAATCGCGCATCGACCGTGAGCTGGACAACAGCCAAATCAGCAACATTGCGGTGATTGAAGAAGCCACCCTCAACCCCGGCCGCATCTTCCCGAAAACCCTGCTGATGCTGCTGTTGGCGATCCCGTTTGCCATCGTCGTCGGTTTGCTGGTGATCTACCTGTGCTACCTGCTGGACCAGCGCATTCACGATGGCGGGCTGGTGGAACGCAAGTTCGGCCTGCCCCTGTGGACGACCTTGCCGGAACTGGACACCAGCACCGCGCAGAGCACCAACGCGTTCAATGCGAGCATTTACCGCCTGTACGGCTTGCTGCAATTGGACCGCGTGGCCGAGCAAGGCCTGACATTGGGGTTGACCTCGGCGCGCCACGGCGAAGGGGTGACCTTTGTGGTGGAGCAACTGCGCCACTTGCTGCAGGAGAACGGCATTTCGGTGCGGGTTGGCGGCGTCGAACCGGCCGCTCCGGGCGAAGTGGTGCTGCTGGATGCGTCTGCGCTGCTGGACAACCGCGATGCCTTTATCAACCTGCGCCGCGCCGACCTGATTGCCCTGGTGGTGGAAGCGCAGAAAAGCACAGTGCCGGTGGTGGAGCACGCGCTGTCGATCCTCAACACCGCGTTTGGCAAGGTGGACGGCATCATCATCAACCGGCGCAAATTCGAAGTGCCGGCCAGGGTGCTTAAAACCATCGCCAAATACCGGGGGGCGTTCTGATGCGCATCGCCCTGCTCGCCCCTTTGCCGCCGGAGAAAAACGGGATCGCCGACTACGCGAACCACTTCAAGACGGCCCTGGAGCAGCTGGGCGTGACGGTGGCGACACCGTTGAGCGGCGTGGAAGGCAACAGCGAAGCCATCCGGCAGGCCATCGCCGCCTTCGACTGGCGCAGTGTGGACCTGGTGCACGCCGAACTGGGCGGCGGCCGGCTGGGGGAGTTCCTGGCCCTGCGCGAGCTGCGCAAGGCTTACCCCGAATTGCCGCTGACGGCGACGGTGCATGACCCTGAACGTATCGTCTGGCGACGCGAGCAACTGCCTTTTCCGCTGAACCTGCTGGAACGTTTGCCCAGCCCATTGCCGCAAGCGGCGGTGGTGCTGGCCGACCCGCTGACCTTGCGCGAAGAACGCCATGTCGCCCAAGGCCTGACGCGGCTGATTACCCTCACGCGCCTGGGCGCCGATTGCCTGAGCCAGCGCATGCAACTGCCGGCCGGCAAAGTGGCGGTGATCAACCACGCCAACCTGGCTATCGCTCCCGCGCCGTTACCGGCGCTGGACACCCTGCACCTGCTGTACTTCGGTTTTATCTACCGTGGCAAAGGCATTGAAGACCTGCTGCAAGCGCTGGCGGACGTCTTCAAGCAAGCCCCCGAATTGCGTGACCGTGTGCGCCTGACCCTGGCCGGTGGCACTGCCGCCGAAATGGCGTTTGGCGCGGGCGGCAACTACCTTGAGCAGCTCAACAGCCAGATCGCCGAACTCGGCCTGGCGGGCGCCATCGACTGGCGGCTGAACTTGCCGGCCAGCGAGATTGCACAGACGATCCAGGCGCACCACGTGATGGTGCTGCCGTATCGCGAATCAAAAAAACTCGGCCTGCTGGGGCGCCAGCGCGGCACCAGCGGCGCGCTGTCCTGGGCCGCTGCGTGCGGCCGCGGGGCGATCACCTCGGATGCGCGTGCGTTTGCCGAAGAAGTCGCCAGCGGCAACGGCGCGATCTATCCCCAGGGCGATGTGGCGGCGTTGAGCCAACAATTGCTGCGCCTGGCGCGCACGCCGTCGCTGGCCCGCGACTGGGCCGAACGTGCCGGTGAAATTGGCCGCGAACGCCTGTGGCCGTTGACCGCGCAGAAGTTCAAGCACCTTTTTGAGCAGGCGATTGCGGGAGCCCCTTATGCCGCGTAAACGGACCTACCTTGCGACCCTTGCGGTCATTGCCGCACTGGGTCTAACGGCCTTCCTGTGGGGCCGCCAGGCCGACGCCGAAAACCATGTGCTCAAGGGCAACAAGGTGGTGGTGTGGAAGGATTTTCTGGGCGTGAACGCGCAGTTCCTGTGGTTCAGCCCCACGCTGTATCAACAGCAGATCGACCGCCTCAAGGCACTGGGCCTGGAGTGGGTACGCCTGGATTTGCACTGGGACCAGTTGGAGCCGGTCGAGGGCCAGTATCAGGTCGCAACCCTGGATCAACTGGTCGGCAACCTGCAGGCCAATCAGCTCAAGTCGGTGTTCTACCTCGTCGGTTCGGCGCCCTTCGCGACCACCGCGCCAGCCGGTGCGCCCTATCAGGACCAGTACCCGCCCAAAGACCCGAACGTGTTCGCCAACCGCATGGCGCTGTTGTCGCAACGCTACCCCAGCGTCAACGCGTGGCAGGTGTGGAACGAGCCTAATTTGCTCGGTTTCTGGCGCCCGGTGGCCGACCCCGCGGGCTACGCCGCCTTGCTGACAGCCACCGCATCCGCTTTGCGCGCGGTGGACGCGAACAAACCGGTGGTGGCTGCCGGCATGGCGTTTTTCAGCGAAATGCCCAACGGCCAGACCATGCTTGACGCCCTCGGCGCCCTGGGGGTGGCCAGCCTGAACACGGTGATTTCCTACCATCCCTATACGCAATTGCCCGAGGGCAACGATCCGTCCAACCTGGACTTTATCGCCAAAACCACCGCGCTCAACCAGGCGCTGCGCAATAGCGGCGTGCAAACGCTGTGGAGCACCGAGTGGGGCTGGTCAACCTACCCCGGGCCAAAAGACGCCCAGGACCTGATCACCTTGCAGGGCCAGGCTGATTATGTGGTACGCCGGGTAGCACTGATGAGCGCGATGGATTACGACCGGATCTTTCTGTTCACCTTGAGCGACCTCGACCAGCGTGCCAGTGTGCGTGACCAGTTCTACGGCCTGCTCGACATCGACGCCAACCCCAAGCCGGTCTATACCGCCTTGAAAAACTTCCTCGATGTGAGCGGGCCGCAGCTCACGCCCGGCGATCCGCCCGCCGCCGACCAATTGCCCGACGGCTTGTTCAGCATTGGCTGGACCCGCGCCGACGGCCACAAACTGTGGTTCTTCTGGTCGGCCGAAGGCGGCAACGCACACTTGCCTGGCCTCACCAGCGCCACCCTGTACGACCCGCTGCGCGGGACGCAAACCCCGGTAAGCGGCACCAATGGGCTGACCGTCCCGGTCAAGTCGAACCTGCAAATTCTGTTATGGGATTGAAGCCCGCCATGCGCATTTTATGGATCCTGCCTTACTCGCCCTGGCCCGCCACCAGCGGCGGCAAGACGCGCCAGTTCCATCTGCTGCGCAGCCTGGCCGCGCGTGGCCACCGAATCACCTTGCTGCTGCATGATAAAAACCCGGTGTCGCTGACCGATCGCCAAGTGCTGGAGGCCTTCCTCGAGCAGGTGATCGTGCTGCCGCGCCGCCCACTGCGCAGCGTGAAAACCCTGGTGGCCGGCCTGTTTGCACCGTACCCGCTGCTGGCCAGCGTCAACGGCCTGTCGGGCGCGCTGCAGGACACATTCAATCAGTTGCTCAAAGAGCATTGGGATGTGGTGCAGATCGAGCACACCTACACGTTCCAACCTTATGAAGATGCCCTGGCGCGCCAATCGCAGCCGTTCGTGCTGACCGAACATAACGTTGAATCGGCGCTGGGTGCGGCCACCTACGACCGCCTGCCGCGCTGGGCGCTGCCATTTATTCGCTACGACCAATGGCGCTACAGCCGGTGGGAACACCGCGTGATGCGCCAGGCCGCGCAGGTGGTGGCGGTGACCGACAGCGACGCGCAGGTGCTGGCCAGGATCGCCGGCAAACCGGTGCCGGTGGTGGTCAACGGTGTGGACTGCGATCACTTCGCCGCCGCCCGGCCCGACCCCTCGACGCGCCGCGTGCTGTTTCTGGGCAACTATGAATACGCGCCCAACGTGGACGCCATCGAGTGGGCCCTGGATGAAATCCTGCCCAAGGTCTGGGCGCGCTGCCCGGATGCGCGCATGAGCGTGTGCGGGTTTGGCATGCCCGGCAGTTGGCGTGAGCGTTGGAAGGACCCGCGTATCGAGTGGCAAGGGTTTGTACCGAACCTGTTGAACCTGCAATCAAGTTGTTCGGTGTTTCTGGCGCCGTTGCGCCACGGCGGCGGTTCCAAGCTCAAGGTGCTCGAAGCCCTGGCTGCCGGGTTGCCCTTGGCGAGTACCGAACAAGGCGTGTCGGGCCTGGACCTGATTGAAGGCCTGGATTACCTCGGTGGGCAAACCGCCGACAGCCTGGCGGACGCCGTGGTACGCCTGCTGCAGTTTCCCGACGCCGCCGCGCCCATGGGCGAAGCGGGCCGCGCCTATGTACGCCGCGCGCATGACTGGAGCGTGGCCGCCAGCCAGCTGGAACAGGTATACGCGACGCTCGCGCCGCTCAATCAAAAGGAGCCCGCATGCGTATAGGCCTGGATTACCGCACCGTCGGCACCTCGCCGCAATCGGGGATCAGCCGCCAGGTGTACGCCCTGGAAAATGCCCTGCGCACGCTGCCGGGTGTGGAACTGGCGCGGTTTACCGTGGCACCGCTGGGCGATGAAACCCGCTTGCAGGCGCACTGCCCGGCCTGGGGCTGCGCGAAAACCGCGATGCACCAGCCACACAATCGTCTGCGCTTTGAGGCCGGCTTTTTGCCGGCAGCCTTGCGCGAGCAGCAGATCGACCTGTACATCAGCACGTTCAACATGGGCCTGCCGTTGCCGCCCAAGCCCAAAGGTTTGCGCACCGTCGTGCTGCTGCATGACCTGTTCCAGATCACGTTGAACAACTATCACGCCAACCGCCTCAAAGCGCTGATCTACAAGACCAGCGATCGGCTTTCGATTGCGTACGCGGTGCACAGCGCCGACCGCGTGTGGACGCCGTCACAGTACAGCGCCGATGAAACCGCGCGGCTGTTTCCCAAGGCGGCGGGCAAGATTCGGGTGCTGCCCAATCAAGTCGACAGTTTTGTCGAGCTGGCGGCGGACCTGACGGCGCGTAACCTGCCCGAGCATTACTGGCTGCTGGTGGGCACGCGTGAGTTGCGCAAGAACGTGCCGTTTCTGGTCGACGCCTGGCAGCAGGCCCGCAGCCTGTCACCCGCCGTGCCGGCGTTGGTGCTGGTGGGCAGCCTTGAGCATTTGCCCGAAACCCAGCGCAACCTGCCGGGCATTCGCGCCCTGAGCGGCGTCTCGGATGCCGAGCTGCACGCGCTGTACCGCCAGGCCTCGCGCCTGTGGCAGCCGTCGTATGCGGAAGGTTTTGGTCTACCCGTCATCGAAGCCCTGAGCGTCGGCACCCCAGTGGCCGTGGCCAGCGGCACCTCGCTGGATGAAATCACCCCGCCGTCTGCACCTCGCTTCTCGCCCACCGACGGCCCGGCGCTGGTGCAATTGATGCTGGCGCTGGCGGATCGCGCGGCTGAAGAATCGTCTGAACAACGCCGGCAATGGGCGCAACGCTTCAACCATCAGGCCTATCGCCGGCGCCTGGCTGAACTGATCGAGGAATTGAAATGAGACTCTCCCTGGCAAGCCTCGTCGCGATCCTGTTCGGCCTGTTGTTCGGCGCGCTGGCCCTGATGCTCTCACCGGCCAAGGCGTTTCTCGCCGTGATCGGCCTGGCCGCGGCGGTGACCATCCTGCGCTTCCCGTTCTGGGGTTTGCTGCTGTTCGCCGGCGTCGCGACCTTCATGCCGTACTCGACCGTCAACCTGGGCATTCGCAGCACGGTGAGCGAGGCGATCCTGGCGCTGACCTGGGGCGCGGTGCTGTGGCACAGCTTTCTGTCGCGCGTGCCCGACACGCCGAGCCTGTCACGTCGCCCCACCGACCAGATGCTGCTGTGGCTGATGCTGTTCAGTGTGTTCCCGTTTATCGTCGGCCAGGTCACGATCCACGCCGACACCAGCGGCGTGGCCAACTGGCTGCGCTGGTTGCTGAGCCTGTCGGCGGTGTACCTCTGCGCCAAGTTGCTGACCGACTACAAACACCGCGAATCACTGGTGATCGCCTTGCTGCTGGGCACGCTGGCGATGCTGGTGTTGTCGATTGCGGTGTTTGTGCGCACCCGGTCGGGGGCGGGAATTGCGCCGATCCTGGCGCTGTTCAACTACGGCAACTTCGACATGTTGAAATTCGGCCTGGAGGCGATGTCATCGCGCATGGGCTCGCCGTGGATGCACCCGAATGCCATCGGCGGGATCATGGCGTTGCTGCTGCCGTTGGCGTTCTGCTACGGCATGACCGAACAAGGCTGGAAGCGTGGACTGGGCCTGGGCGTAGCGTGCCTGGGCGCCGCCGCATTGCTGTTGGCCAGTAGCCGTGGCGCGATGGTCAGCCTGGCGCTGGTGCTGATCTGGATGGCGACGCGGCGTGTGCCCTACACCGGCAGGCTGTTGATGATCGGTGCGGCGCTGACGGTCGCGCTGGTGATGGCCTATCCGCCGTTGCAGGACCGCCTGGCGACGATTTTTTCGTCGGACAACGCCAGTACCGAAATACGTTTCGACGAATACCGCATGTTCCCGCAGGCGGTGGCTTCGTACCCTTTCGGCATCGGCTTCAAGGTCGACCCGCCAGTGCCAGGCACGCATTTGCTGGGCATCTCCAACCTGTGGCTGAACTTCATCTACAAGACCGGCATTGTCGGCATGCTGTTGTTTGTCGCCGTCACTGTGCGTTGGTGGCGTGAAGCACGCCCGCAGAAAGGCCCGATCCGCCTGACCAAAGATAACGCGCTGTGGCTGGGCAGCACTGCCGGGATTCTGTCGGCGCTGGTCAGCGGGTTGTTTGACCACTACTTCAGCTTTGCCGTGGTGATGGTGGCGCTGTTCTGGCTGATGGTTGGCCTCAATGTACTGGAGGCACGCCGGCTGTTCCCGGCGCGTCTGCCGCAGGTCAAGACAGTGGCTTATCGCAAGCCGGCCCTTGACGGCGCGCGGCTTTAATCATGCTCGGCTCCGCCGTCTGGCTGACGCTTGCGACCCTGCTGGGCCTGTGCCTGGGGTTCGCCCGCGAGTGGCTGCTGGTGGCCGCCTGGGGCGCGGGCGAGCGCAGTGATGCGTTCCTGATCGCGCTGTTTTTGCCGGAGGCGTTGCGCATGTCGTTGGCCGGTGGCGTATTGAGCGCCGCCGCGCTGCCGCTGTACCTGCAACGCAAGGACGACGAGCGCCTGGATTGGCTGGCGGTGCTGTTTCCGGCCCTGATGCTGATTGCGTTGGTCACCAGCCTGCTGCTAACGCTGCTGGCGCCGTGGCTGGTGCAGTTGCTCGGCCCGGGGCTGGCGGCCAGCGCCACGGCACTGGCGGCCAGCAACCTGCAGATCGTTGCCTGGTGCGTGCCGGGTTTGATGTTGCATGCGCTGTTCAGTATTCCGTTGCAGGCCAGCGAACGTTTTGTGCTGGCGGGGCTGGGTTCGCTGCTGTTCAACCTGCCACCGGTGACCTACCTCGCCGTGGCGGGCACGGCCACCCAACCCCATTCTCTGGCGCTCGCCTGCCTGGCCGGCAGCCTGTTGATGCCGTTGGCGTTGCTGCCCTCGATCTGGCGACAGGGCTGGCGACCGTGGCGCTGGCGACTGAGCTTTACGCCGCTGCGCGAACTGGGCCAGCGCATCGGCCCACTGCTGTTGAGCAATGGCGCCAGCCAGGGCTTGGCGCTGATCGAGCGCCTGGTGGCGTCGCTGCTCGGCGAAGGGGCGGTGACCTGGGTCAACCTCGCCCGCAAGCTGATGAACCTGCCGTTGATTGCGCTGATGAGCCTCAACCAGGTGCTACTGGGCATGATGAGCCGGCGCCAGGGCGATGAGCGCCTGGCGCTGCTCAAGCGCGGCCTGGAGACCGCCAGCGTGCTGACACTGCCGGCAGGCGTCGGCCTGGTGGCCGCGGCCCCCAGCCTGGTGGCGTTGCTGCTGCCCAAGCAATCGGCGGATTCGCCACTGCCGTTGCTGCTGGCGTGGTTTGCCGTGCCGCTGGTGTTCGGTGCCTGGAACGCCCTGCTCGCACGCTATGCCTACGCGGCCGGCGACACGCGCCAGCCGCTGCGTTGTGAATTGCTCGGCAGCCTGGTCAATGTGCTGCTGCTGGGCGCCCTGCCCTTTGTGTTTGGCCTGGCGGGTATACCGCTGGCCGCGCTGGCCGGAGTGATCTGCACGGCCTTGCTGCTGATGCAGCGCCAGGGTTTGCTCGACGCCCTGGCGTGGGCGCGGCATTGGCTGCTCAGTGCGGTGGCGATGGGCGTGGCGGCGTGGGTGTTGTTTCCAATTCAAGGCGTATGGCTGCAGTTGGGGCTCAGTACCCTGGCGGGCATGGTGATGTTGCTGGGCATGGGGCTGTGGCTGAAGCCGTGGCGCAAGGCGTGAATGACCGATCGGGAATAGTCAGATGAAGCATCGTTGGATTCAGATGGATATCGCCAAGGGCATCGGCATCCTGGTGATCGTGTTTGGCCACAGTTGGTTCGTCGCCACCTCGTCGGACCTGCTGTATCCGATCCTCGCTTCGTTCATCCTGCCGTTGTTCTTTTTCCTGTCCGGCGTGTTCTTCAAACCCGAGCAACCGTTCGTGGAGATGGCAGTGCGCAAGGCTGACGGGCTGCTCAAGCCGTTTTTCTTCACCATGCTGGTGTATGTCATCGTGCGCGCCCTGCTGCGCGGCCAACCGCTGCTGCCGGATATTGGCGGCGTGCTGTATGCCTCGGTGGACACCATTCCGTGGCAGGCGATGTGGTTTCTGCCGCACTTCTGGGTGGCGATTCTGTTCAGTTGGGTGATGCTGCGGTTGATCCAGCGCCTGAAGCTGTCGTTGTGGGTGACCTGCGTGCTGATCACGGCGCAGCTGCTTCTCGGAATTTGGCTGTTGCCAGTGTTCTGGCAAATGCCGGTGACGCTCGGCGGTCACAACTGGGTGCTGCCGGGGCTGCCGTTCAGCCTGGATATCACCTTGATCAGCAGCACCTACTTCATCGCCGGCTACCTGGCACGCGATTGGTTGCGTACACATTCGGGATCGTGGCTGACATGCCTGGTCTCGATCCTGTTATTTGCCGCGGTGTTCATTGCTACGTGGGATACCATGGACCTGGCGCAACGTCGCTACGACAGCTGGCTGTGGACCAGCGTGCTGGCGGTGATCGGCGTGTACGCATGCTGGGCACTGGCGCGGGTAATGATGGTGTCGGCACCGCTGACCCGGGCGATGACCTACATCGGCCAGTCGACCCTGATCCTGTTGATCTTCCATGGCGAAATCCAGCACAAGACTGTCGACCTGCTCGAACGCCTGGGCCTGCATTCGTTTCTGGCGGCGTGTGTGGGCCTGGTGGTGGCGGTGGTGGTGCCGTTGATGATCGGGGAAGTGATCAAGCGGGTGGCGTTCCTGCGGTTTTTCTACTTTCCGTTTCCGGTGCGCAAAGCCGTCAAACCTTCAGAAAACCATTAAACCCCTGTGGGAGGGGGTTTGCTCGCGATAGCGGTGGGTCATTCAAAGGTGTTTTGACTGACATTCCGTCATCGCGGGCAAGCCCGCTCCCACAGGGGTTATGTAGGTTCAATCATCAAGCTGTGGCGCGGCGGCCTTGCTGCCGGCTTTTGCGGGCTTGGCCGCTTTTGCGCCTTTGGCGGGCGCGGCGGGTTCTGGCTCGGCAGGCGCGGCGAGTTCTTTTTCAGCCATGGGCATCTGGTCGATGGCGCTGAAGAATTCCTTCAGGTCGAGGGTATCCGGTGGCACGGTTTTTTCGAGTTTCTTCTCGCCGTCCTTGCCGACCAAAATCACTTTGGTGCCACTGCCGGCGCCTAGCTTGAGGGCACGGATCAGCGCGTTGGTTTCAGGCGGCGTGAGCTTTTTGTTGTCCTTGGCGTCCTTGGCAAATTTCTCGCCTTCGGCACCGATGCTGCCGAACTTCACGGTGTAGAACACCATGCTGCGCTCTTCAAAGGACTGCTTGTTGGCAGGCTCATCCAACTGTTTTTTCAGGTTCGCCAATGCTTCGTTACCGGAGTCAAGTTCCACCACCACCAGCGGACGCGACTTGCCCAAGTCCTGCTTGAGCGGGTTGATATCATCCGCGGCCAACAGCGGCCCCGTAAAAGCCATCAAGGTAGCCAGGGTCAGCGACCGGATGAGCATGCGCACCTCCTTTGAATTCCATGCAGGGTTCTTGAGTTTCATGTCTGCGACAGTCAATTTCAAGGATGATTCCTACACCTCGTTAAGAAGCGTAGGTCAGGAAGCCTGCTACGCAAGGGGTTGGGCGCGCGCTACGGTGATTGTTTCTTCTGATTGCGGAAACATCAAGAGACGCCCCATTCCGGCCAATGCCTCGCAAACACGGGCGCCACGACAGGGTCGGCATCCACCTGCGCCAAAGCCTGCGCAAAGCTGGGCGCCAGGTTGCTCAACACCTCGCGCGCCGCGTCCCAACGCGACACGGCTGCGGCCATGATGCCCAGTGCATTCGGCACCTGATTGGGGGCGAACAGCTGGTCGGCGAACTGCTGGGCGAACACCACCCACGCATGGTGCAGATAGCGCCGCGTGCCGGTGGTCAATTGCGTCTGCGCCGCTTCATCCGCGTTGCCCAGCCAGCGTTGCGGGTAGTCAATGATGCCGATGGCCGAGTAGCAATTGGCAGCGATGTACACCAGGCCGCGCAGGATCTGTGCGCGGTTGCCGGCAAGCAGGTCCGAGGCGGGAAATTCCAGGCCCAGGTGGATCAGGATGGCGGCGCTTTCGGTCAGCACCTGGCCATCAGGCGTGACCAGCGTGGGGATTTGTTTGAGCGGGTTGATGCGCGCGAGGGCTTCACTGCCCTCGCCATCTGCCCAGGAACTGGCGTCGATGCGACGCCACGGCACCGCGCAACGTTGCAGGGCAATTTCGATCATGCAGGAGCCGGATTCATCAATGCCGTAAAGCGTGTACATGGGCGTTTCCTCCTTAGCGCAGCAATTTGGCCTGCAAGTTGGCCTTCACCTGCGGCCATTCCGAATCGATGATGCTAAAGCGCACCGAGTTGCGCTTGCGCCCGTCGGGCATGATGCGTTCGTGGCGCACGATGCCTTCTTGTACGGCGCCGAGGCGCAGGATTGCAGCACGGGATTTTTCGTTGAGTTCGTCGGTGGTGAATTGCACACGCACGCAGTCGAGGACTTCGAAGGCGTAGGTCAGCAGCAACAGTTTGGCTTCGGTGTTGATCGCAGATTTTTGCGTCGATTGCGCCAACCAGGTGTGGCCGATTTCCAGTTTGCGATTGGCCCGGTCGACCTTCCAGAATCGTGTGCTGCCGACCACTTCACCCGTGCTTTTGCGCACAATGGTGAAAGGAATCACACTGCCCGCATTGCGCCCGGCCAAGGCGGTGTCGATGTACGTCTCGACGGTGTCCGGGCCGGGCACGTTAGTGACTTTCAGGTTCCACAGCTCGCCGTCGGCGGCGGCGTCGAGCAAGGCACTCGCGTGCTCTCGCTGCAAGGGTTGGAGTTCGACGTGAGTGCCGGTCAAGGTGATCTGGGTCATGAAAAGCTGCGCCGTCTGCGGGTGGTCGTCAGAGGCCAAGAGTGCAGGCTCTGATCCCATCCAGGCAAGCGTTTTAGAACAGGCCCATCTGCCCGCCGACCAGGGTGCCAAAATCATCGTTCACGAACGGCAGAATCGCGTCGGCCACCGGCTGCAATTGCCGCGTGACGTAGTGGTCGTAGTCGATTGGCGCCTGCCGCACTTCGAGCGGTTCCGGGCCGTTGACGCTGATCACGTAGCTGATCCAACCGCCGCGCTGGTACTGGCGCGGGCGTCCCAGGCGGTCGTTGTATTCATCTGCCAGGCGGGCGGCGCGCACATGCGGGGGGACGTTGCGCTCGTAGTCGTCCAACTGGCGGCGCAGCCGTTTGCGGTAGATCAGCAGGTCGTCGAGTTCGCCGCTCAGGGTACGGCGCACGTACTCACGCACGTAGTCCTGATGGGGCTGGCGGTGGAAGATGCGCTGGTAAAGCTCCTGCTGAAATTGCCGGGCCAGCGGTGACCAGTCGCTGCGCACGGTTTCGAGGCCTTTGTAGACCATGTCTTCGCGGCCATCGGCGTGCACGACCAGGCCGGCGTAACGCTTTTTACTGCCCTCCTCCGCGCCGCGGATGGTCGGCATGAGGAAGCGGCTGAAGTGGGTTTCGTATTGCAGTTCCAAGACGCTTTGCAGGCCGTATTCGCTGTGCAAATGCGCACGCCACCAGTCGTTGACGTGCTGCACCAATTGCCGACCGATGCGGCTGGCGTCGTCCGCAGAATGCGCGCTGCCGAGCCAGACGAAGGTGGAGTCGGTGTCGCCGTAGATCACTTCATAGCCCTTGGCCTCAACCAATTCGCGGGTCTGGCGCATGATCTGGTGCCCGCGCATCGTGATCGAGGACGCCAGGCGCGTGTCGAAGAAGCGGCAACCGCTGGAGCCGAGCACACCGTAGAAGGCGTTCATGATGATTTTCAGCGCCTGGGACAGCGGCGCGTTGTGCTCGCGTTTGGCCGCTTCACGGCCTTCGGAGACACGCGTGACGATGGCGGGCAGGCAGTGCCGGGTTCGCGAGAACCGCGCGCCGCGAAAGCCTTCCACCGACTCGCTCGCTTCGGGGTGCTTGAGGCCTTCGATCAGGCCCACCGGGTCAATGAGAAAGCTGCGGATGATCGACGGGTAAAGGCTTTTGTAGTCGAGCACCAACACCGATTCATACAGGCCGGGACGCGAGTCCATGACAAAACCGCCGGGGCTGGCCTGTGGCGGCTTGTCGCCCAGGTTCGGCGCGACGAAGCCCTGGCGGTGCATCAGCGGCATGTACAGGTGGGTAAACGCGGCGACCGAACCGCCGTTGCGGTCGGCCGGCAGTCCGGTGACGCTGGCCCGCTCCAGCAGGAACTTGAGCAACTCGGTCTTCTCGAAAATGCGCGTGACCAGCTCGCAGTCCTTGAGGTTGTAGCGCGCAAGCGCAGGCTTGTCTTCGGCAAACATGCGGTTGATTTCGTCCATGCGCTGGTACGGCGTGGAGATGTCCTTGCCTTCGCCGAGCAGGGTTTGCGCGACGTTTTCCAGGCTGAAGGATTCAAAGCTCCAGGTGGCCGAACGCAGGGCTTCAATGCCGTCGATAATCAACCGCCCCGCTGCCGCCGCGAAGTAGTGATTGCGGCTGCCGTGTTCGCGCCAGGCCATGGCTTCACCGCCACGGCCAAGCAGCAGCGGCACATTGAGGCGCTGGGCATGTTCGTGGAGCACGCGCAGGTCGAACTGCACCACGTTCCAGCCGATGATCGCATCGGGGTCGTGGGTGGCGAGCCATTGGTTGAGGCGCTCGAGCAGTTGCGCGCGGGTGTCGCAATAGTCGAGCTTGAAGTCCACCGCGTCGGTTTTATTCGGCGGGCCGAGCATGTACACCTGGCGCTCGCCGCAGCCTTGGAGGGCGATGGAATAAAGATCGCCCTGGGCAGTGGTCTCGATGTCCAGGGACACCAGTTTCAGCGGCGGGCGGTAGTCGGGGTCGGGTTTCATCTGCGCGTCGATCAGCACGTCGTTGGCGTCTGGTGCGCCGCCGAACCACACGGGAGCGGTGATGAAGCGCTCCATCATGTAGCGCTCGGGCGGGCGAACGTCGCCTTCGTAGACATCGACACCGGCGGCGCGCAGGCGTTTTTCCAGGTCCATCAGCTGGCGGTGTTGGCGCGTGTAGAGGCCCAACACCGGGCGGTGATGGAAATCACACAGCTGCAGCGGGCGCAGTTCGATATCGCGCTCGCCCTTGAGCAACCAGTCGAGCTGTTTGCGATAGGCCTCGGGGATAAACATCACCGAGGTTTGCACGGGTAGCCGCACGCACCGAGGGCCTTGGTCGGTGGCCAGCCAGAAACTGACCTCCGTACCCGCCGCCGTGTCGCGCCAATGCCGGGTCAGGACAAAACCCTGCTGTAAATCCACCGTGCCACACCTCAGGAATCGCTTTCAGGGCGTGATTCTACTCGGCATCCGCGTAAACGCGGCACGTTAACGCGCACGCAGACCGCAATCTCATAAATTTGTTGCAGAACATTAATAACAATCACTATCATTCGCACCGGAGTCGTATCCGCGCAGCGAGGACGCGCAACGTTGTTGCCCTTTTCCTCACATTGACGGTTCGCCGTCAGGATCGACCATGCCCTCCCGTACCCGACTTCGTGTGCCGTTTCGCCCTACCCTGCTCGCCCTTTGCTGCTCCGCGAGCCTTGCTGCTCATGCTGCAACCCCAGTCACCCCGCAGGATGCGAATAACCATCAGGACGGCAACACACTGGAACTGGGTGCCACCAACATCAACGCCGACGCGCCCGCGCCAAACGCGTTACCGCCGGTTTACGCCGGTGGCCAGGTTGCACGCGGCGGGCAACTGGGTGTGCTGGGCAACCAGGACATCATGGACGTGCCATTCAGCATGTCCTCCTACACCGAGAAATTGATTCGCGACCAGCAGGCGCAAACCGTCGGCGATGTGCTGCTCAACGACTCGTCGGTGCGTCAGGCATCGGGCTATGCGAACCAGGCCCAGGCTTTTGTGATTCGCGGCCTGCCGCTCAATGGCGACGACATTTCCTTCAACGGTTTGTACGGCATCCTGCCGCGCCAGATCATGTCCACCGACGCCCTGGAACGGGTTGAAGTGTTCAAGGGGCCCAACGCGTTCATCAACGGTGTAACGCCCGGCGGCTCCGGCATTGGCGGTGGCGTGAACCTGCAGCCCAAGCGCGCCGACGATGTGCCGTTGCGCCGTTTCAGCACCGACATCAGCAGTGATGGCCGAGTGGGTGAACACCTCGACATCGGCCAGCGCTTTGGCGAGGACAACCGCTTTGGTGCGCGGGTAAACCTGTCCCAGCGTGAAGGCGATACGGCCGTTGACGACGAAAACCAGCGCTCGAAGCTGTTCTCGGTCGGCCTGGACTACCGCGGTGATGCGTTGCGCCTGTCGGGTGACTTTGTTTATCAGAAGCAGCAAGTGAACGGCGGGCGCAATACGGTGTTGCTCGGCAGTGGCCTGACCCACATCCCCAACGCCCCGTCTGCCGACACCAACTACGCGCCGAACTGGGGCACCACCAGCCTCGAAGACACGTTCGGCATGTTGCGGGGCGAGTACGACCTCAACGACAACTGGACCGCCTACATTGCCGGCGGTGCCAAGCACACCAACGAACTGGGGCGTTACTCGTCGGTCACCCTGAACGACGCGCTGGGGAATGCCACGGTCAGCGGCTCGAACATCGCGCACCAGGAAGACAACACCAGCCTGATGGCCGGCCTGAACGGCAGGTTCCAGACCGGCGCTGTCAGCCACAAGTTGAACCTGGGCCTGACCGGCATCTGGACCCAGACCCGCAACGCCTTCGACTTTGCCGCCGGCAGCCAGCCAACCAATATCTACAATCCGGCCGACGTGTCTGCACCGGCCAAAGGCGGGTTCACTTCCGGCAGCGACCTGAACGACCCAGGCATCACCGCCAAGACCTTCGCCCGCAGCGCAGCGGTGTCGGACACCTTCGGCTTTATGGATGACCGCCTGCTGTTCACGGCAGGTCTGCGCCGCCAGGAACTGGTGGTTCAAGGCTATGCGTACGGCACCGGCACGCGCACTGCCAATTACGCCAAGGGCATCACCACACCGGTGTATGGCTTGGTGTTCAAGCCTTGGGACCATGTGTCGCTGTATGCCAACCACATTGAAGGCCTGGCTTCGGGGCCGACCGCTCCGAGCACGTTTGGCAGCGCCACCAGCGTGACCAACGCCAACCAGACCTTCGCACCGGCCCGCTCGAAACAGACCGAAGCGGGCGTCAAGGTTGATATGGGCACCTACGGAGCGACACTGGGCGTGTACCGCATTGAACAGCCGACTCAAGGTTACTCCCAGCTGAATGCGGACGGCACCGCCACCTATGTCTTCCAGGGCGAGCAAGTCAACAAGGGCGTTGAGCTGAACGTCTTCGGTGAACCGGTCAGCGGCCTGCGCCTGCTGGGCGGCGCAACGATTATTCACACCGAGGTCAACGGCACGGCAAACGGCGCCAACGACGGCAACCGCGCCATTGGTGTGCCGTCGTTCCAGCTCAACGCCGGGGTGGAGTGGGATGTGCCGGGCCTGCAAGGCGTAAGCGTCAACGGCCGGATGCTGCGCACCGGCGGCCAGTACGCCGATGCAGCAAACAACCTGAGCCTGCCGGCCTGGAATCGCTTCGATGTGGGTGCGCGCTACAACTTCAAAGTGGCTCAGCGCGAAGTGACGTTGGGCGCGACCGTGGAGAACGTGGCCAATACCAAGTACTGGGAATCTGCGCTGGGTGGCTATTTGACCCAGGGCGATCCGCGGGTGGCGAAGCTGTCGGCGACGGTGGATTTCTAAAGTTACAACGTGGCGGGTCAGCGAATTTGCGCATCGCTGACTCGTCACTAGACTCAAGGGCTTCTCACACATGGAAGTCCCTTCAATGAATGTACCTCGCTCCGTGCGCCGGGCCCTTGCTCTGGTCACCCTGGTGTGCGCCGGCAACCTTGCCGCTTACGCCGCCGACATCCCGCTGTCCAAATCCCTTGAAGCCGATGAAGTGACCACCAAGGTGCTGTCGGTCGATGCCGCCACCCATCAGGTGGTGTTGGAAGGTGCCGAGGGTAACCCGGTGCATGTGCAACTCAGTGATGACGCCAAAGACTTGGCCAATCTCAAGGTTGGCGATCAAGTAAAAGTGCTGACCACCCATTCGGTGGCTGCGGTACTCGACACCGACGTAGATAAAAGTGCCCCGGACTCAAGCGAAAGTACCGGCGTGGTGCGTGCCACGGCCAGTAACCCGCACCCTGGCGGTGCGGCTTTCCGTCAGATCCAGGTACAGCTGAAGATTACCCATATCGACCTGAACAAAAACCAAGTGACCCTGGAAAACCCCACCGGTGCCACGAAAGTGCTAAACGTTGAAAAACCGGAGATCCGCGCCGGCCTCAAGGACCTCAAGGTCGGGCAAAGTGTGCTGGTGACCTTCACCGACACCCTGGAAATCACCACAACTCACGAAGGCTGACAGCGATGAACACGGGCATCATCAAGATGCCCGGTTAAGTCAGGCGCGACGCGCCTGAGCCAGATAGGTTTCGATGTTGTTCATTTGCTCATCCCAGCCACGTGAATTCATCTTGAAGGCCTTCTGGCGTCGGGCCTCGGGCACCGCATCAAACCCGGACTCAACCACCCGCAGTAAAATGCCTGGCGCACGGTCTTCGATGGTGAACTCCACCAAGGTGGGCGTTTCACTGTCGTAGTCGACACCCTCCTCGACCGCATAAGGATGCCACCAGAAGGAAAACAGGGTTTGTGGCAAGACCCTTTCGATTTTGGCCTTCCATACCACATGCTCATAGCCTGGGTAGGTAATCGGGGCTTCGAGGGTTTCCCCGGCAGCAAAGGTTTTGCCCTTCAGGGCAATACCGAACCAATTGCCGAATTGCTCGGCATCTGTGAGGGCTTCCCACACCTGTTTACGTGGAGCGTTGAGCAGGACTTTTCGTTCGATGCGATCTAATACGTGCATAAGTCACCTCCTCCATTGACAGTAGGCGACATCGACCAATGCGCAACCTTGGCGTGCGCGCGCGATGACGATGACCCCATCCTTGATCAGGTAATACGTTATGACTGACCCGTTGAATGGAAGTTGCTTCTGCAAAGCCGTGTGCTACCAAGTGGACAGCCTGGACATGCCCATCAGCCACTGCCACTGCGACAGCTGCCGCAAGGTGCATGCAGCAGCGTTCGTGGCCACGGCCGGGGTGATGCGCGAACATTTCCGTTGGACGCAGGGCGAAGCGCTGCTGTCATCGCTTGAATCGTCGCCGGGCAAATTCAGGCATTTCTGCTCGCGATGTGGCTCACATCTGATGGCGGAGCGTAAGCATCAGCCCCACGTGATTGTGCGAGTGGCGACGCTGGATGATGATCCGGGCGTGCGGCCCACCTCGCACATCTGGACGGCCCATGATGTGCCTTGGCTCGTCTATCAAGGTGTAGAGCACTGGGACGAGTGGAAGGTCTGAGTCAGACGTGCGGGTCACCCGGGGCTTTGGCCGGCGTCGCGTATTGCGGCTTGAGGTGGCCTTCCTGGTCGAGCAGCCAGGCATCCATGATTTGACGCACCACAGGGCCCGCCACACGACCGCCGGCTTCACCGTTTTCGATCATTACCGAGATCACGATTTTCGGGTGTTCGGCCGGCGCGAAGCCGACAAACAAAGCGTTATCGCGATGGCGTTCCAGGGTCTTGTTGCGGTTGTAACGCTCGCCCTGTTTAATCGCGACCACTTGCGCGGTACCACTCTTGCCGGCGATGCGATACTGGGCGCCGACTGCCGCAGCCCGGGCGATACCGCGCGGGTCGTGCATCACCAGTTGCATGCCATGGTTGACCTGTTCCCAATCACGCGGGTCCTTGAGGACCACGTTGGGCATCGGGTTCTCATCCACCGGCGGCACGCCATTGATGGTCTTGGCCAGATGCGGCCGGTTCCATACGCCTTTGTTGGCAATCAAGGCAGTGGCCTGGGCCAGCTGCAATGGCGTGACTTGCATATAGCCCTGGCCGATGCCGAGAATCACCGTTTCACCCGGGAACCACGGCTGGCGTCGTGTCGCACGTTTCCAGGCCTGGGAAGGCATCAGGCCGGCTGACTCTTCGAACATGTCGAGAGAGACTTTCTGTCCCAGCCCGAATTCGGCCAAATAATCGTGCAGACGGTCGATGCCCAGCTTGTGGGCAAGGTCGTAAAAGTAGGTGTCGTTAGAGCGCATGATCGCCGCGTCCATGTCCACCCAGCCGTCGCCGCTGTGGTTCCAGTTGCGGTATTTGTGGTCAAAGTCGGGCAACTGGTAGTAACCGGGGTCGAACACGCGGGTTTGTGCGGTAACCACGCCACTGTCGAGACCGGCGATGGCCACTTCCGGTTTGATGGTCGAACCGGGCGCATAAAGCCCGCGCAGCACACGGTTGAACAGCGGCCGATCAATGGAGTCGTGCAACGCCGCGTATTCCTTGAAGCTGATACCGGTCACGAACAGATTAGGGTCAAAGCTCGGCTTGCTGACCATCGCCAGTACTTCGCCCGTTTGCGGATCGAGGGCGACAACCGAACCACGGCGATCGCCCAAGGCTTCTTCTGCCGCTTCCTGAAGTTTGACATCGAGGCTCAGAACGATGTTTTTGCCGGGGATCGGGTCGGTGTGCTTGAGCACGCGCAGTACGCGGCCCTGCGCATTGGTCTCGACCTCTTCATAGCCGACATGGCCGTGCAATTCGGACTCGTAGAACCGCTCGATACCGGTCTTGCCGATGGACTGCGTACCTCGGTACTCCACCGAATCAAGAGCCTTGGATTCTTTTTCATTGATTCGGCCAACGTAACCAATCGAGTGGGCAAAATGCGCGCCCAGCGGGTAATGACGGACAAATTGCGGCTCGACGTCCACGCCAGGCAAACGGAATTCGTTAACGGCCAGCACGGCGATCTGTTCTTCAGTCAATTCGTAAAACAGCGTCACGGGCACAAAAGGATGACGAGCCTGCTTCAGCGCCTTGTCGAACACCGCGCGGTCTTCGGCGGGCAGGTGCAGCAGGTTGACGATGGCATCCAGCTCACCCTTGAGGTCGGTTGTGCGTTCACGGGTAATCGTCAGGTTGTAGCTGGGACGGTTGTCGGCCAAAACCACGCCGTTGCGGTCATAGATCAACCCGCGCGTGGGCGTAATCGGCAGTACATGGACCCGGTTGTTTTCGGAAATCGTGGAGTGGTAGTCGTACTGCACCACTTGCAGGAAATACATGCGGCCCACCAGGGCGCAGGTGATGCCGATGACCAATAACGCACAGGCAAGCAGGCGCTTGTTGACCAGACGGTTTTCTTTTTCGTGATCCTTGATCGGTATCGGTTCAGGCATTTCTACAGCATCTCGTTGAAGAAGGTCGACGCCGCGTCCTGCGGATGAAAAATCAATCCTTGTGAAAATGTGCTGCACCATACCAAAAATGCAGAAACACTTTGCATCGATTTCCCCAACGGCATGCTGTTTTGTCAGGAGAGCACGGATTTAGGCTCCAGAAAGGCCTCCAATCCGAAGGTGCCGTACTCGCGACCTATGCCTGATTGTTTGAAGCCGCCAAAGGGTGCACGCGGCTCGTGGGCCAGGGTATTGATCAACACGCGACCGGCGTCGATACGGGAGGCCAGTGCATGCGCCCTTTGCAGGTCTGAGGACAGAATGTAAGCCTGGAGGCCGTAGGGCGTATCGTTGGCGATTGTCAGCGCTTGCTCCTCGTCATCGTAGGGGATGATCGACAGAACAGGCCCGAAGATCTCCTCACGAGCGATGGTCATCTGGTTGGTAACGCGACTGAAGACGGTGGGCCTGATGAACCAGCCGGCGTCGATGCCATCAGGCAAGCCGGGGCCACCCGCCAATAGGTAAGCGCCCTCCTCGATGCCGATCTGAATGTATCGCTGCACCCGCTGCCACTGCTTGAAGCTGACCATAGGACCGATGCGGGTGGCAGGATCATTAGGGTTGCCGGCCCGGATACCGGCGACCTGCTCGGTTACCAGCGCTTCTACTTCAGCCAAGCGTTGGGCGGGGACAAGCATGCGGGTGCCGGCAATGCACGCCTGGCCGCTGTTCATGAACCCGGCCTGAAGCGCCATCGGTATAGCCGTTTTCAAGTCCGCATCTTCGAGAATCAATACCGGCGACTTCCCGCCTAATTCCAACGTGATGCGCTTCAACGTTTCAGCGCCTGCGCGCAGGATCTGTTTGCCTACAGCGGTAGAGCCGGTGAATGAGACTTTGGCTATATCCGGATGTGTACTCAGTACAGCACCGACGGTTTCACCACGGCCGGTAACAATGTTGAACACTCCAGGCGGCAGGCCCACCTCATGAAGGGCGCGTGTAACGATTGAGGTCTGGGTGGCGCTCATTTCACTCGGTTTAATCACGGCAGTGCAGCCAGCGGCCAATGCAGCAGCGAGTTTGCCGCAGATGAAGCCGGCGTTGCTGTTCCAGGGCGTTATCAGTGCGGCCACACCGATGGGCTGCATCGTCACCTCTGCGATACCCAGATGCTGGGTGAAATCGTAGTCCTCCAGCACGGTCGCGGCGTCAAGCAAGACGCTGGCGGCATGCTTGGCCATCCACGATGCACGGGATACCGGGGCGCCATATTCTTCGATGATTGCCTCGGTCAGCTCTGCTTCTACGCAAACAATGGCGGCGTGCATGCGCTTGAGATAGTCGACACGCACGGCTTTTGTGGTGCGCGAAAACTCGGTGAACGCCTGCTTTGCCGCGCTGACGGCATTCATAGCGTCGCGTTCGTCTGCCAGGCGAACCTGACCAATGCGTTGGGCATTGGCGGGGTTGAACAGGTCAAAAAGCTCTTCACCGTGAGGCGTTACAAATTGGCCATTAATATAGATCTGGTGGATCTGATGCATGGGAATCTCCGAAGTCACCGAATTGGTCTGCCTCACGGTAAGCCACTATCATTGACCTGATAATCCGTATAAATCGGCATGACTTGATGAGCAACTTAGGACAATGAACACCTCAGGTTTAAACGAATTGGAGGCGGTGCTGGCAGTCGCCCGGCATCGCAGCTTTCGCGCAGCGGCGACGGAACTGAATGTTTCGACATCGGCGCTGAGCCATTCAATCGCTGCACTTGAGGCACGGATGGGCGTTCGCTTGTTCAACCGTACGACACGCAGCGTGTCACTGTCGGAAATCGGTGCGGAGTTTGTCAGCACCATTACGCCAGCCCTTTCGACTATTCGCGTGGCGCTTGAACAAGCGGGAAATAGCCAGTCGGCACCGAGTGGCACCTTGCGGCTTAATACCTCAGCAGGCGCCGCCAAGCAGGTGATGCCGTTATTGCTGGAGTACATGCGGCGCTATCCGCAGATGAAGCTGGATATCGTCACTGAAGGTCGACTGGTCGACATTGTGGCTCAAGGGTTCGATGCAGGTATCCGTCTTGGCGACAGCGTTCCACAAGACATGATCGCCGTCGATATCAGCCCACCTCAGCGATTTGCCGTACTGGGCAGCCCAGCCTATTTTGCCAGCCACCCTACCCCTTTAAGCCCGCTGGACTTGAGCGCCCATGAATGCATTCGCAGCCGCATGCCGAGCGGCTCGATCTATCGCTGGGAGTTTGAGCGTCACGGCGAGTCCATTGCCGTAGATGTAAACGGTGCGTTGACGCTGGACAATCCGACATTAATGCTTCAAGCAGCCAGAGCGGGGATGGGATTGACCTATTTGACAGAGTGGAATGCTGCTGCAGACCTGGCTGCGGGGGCGCTGATACGCGTGCTTGAAGAGTGGACACCAACGTTTGACTCGTTGCGTCTCTACTACCCTGGTAGGCGGCATGTACCGGCCGGGTTGAGGGCGCTGATTGAGCTGATCAAGGAGCGAGGGTTCTGATACACAAGTTCTGTATCAGCTAGCACGCGTATGATCCACGCCCATTGGCAGCACGCTTGCACTTGTTCTTTTCGACCGCCCAAAACAAAGCCCCTGTTTGCGTTAGCAAACAGGGGCTCTGGAATTTAATCTTGACGATGACCTACTCTCACATGGGGAAACCCCACACTACCATCGGCGATGCATCGTTTCACTGCTGAGTTCGGGA